>LGET01000258.1 GCA_001507935.1 Thermococcales archaeon 44_46 | reverse complement strand
AAAAAGATCGGCTTAAGGAGGAGGTACGTTTTAACGTTGGCCCCAGCCTCTCTAATTGCCTCGCTTGCCCTTACAAACTCCTCAAAGGTATTCCCCTTGTTTATGCTCACATCTGCAATGTCATCGTTTGCAGTCTCCAGCCCTATGGCAACTTCGAAGTATTTTCCCTCAATAATTTCAACAAGCTCTCTCACTGCGTCATATCTCACAAGCTCTGACCTGCTCTCCACCACTATCTCCTCAACGGTATCCATCTCCGCCAGAATAGAGAAGATTTGCCGTCTGGTTTCTCTCTTAACTTCCCCATCGTCAAAGAAACTCCCGGATGTGAAAATTCTAACAGCTATCGGACCATTTTTACCCTCAATTTTCTTAAGGGCTTTTTTGAAGTATTTCACAAGCTCCTCTTGGCTCCAAGGAACTTTGGGGGCTTCCGCTGGATAAGAGCACATATAACAGGCTTCTCCAATTCTATAGCGATAACAGCCAATAGTTGGGAGAATAACATAAAGTGCGATGCCCTTTTTTCCTGCAACATTGTCTTCGCTTGTCCAAAATGTCATCAATTCTCACCTACCAAAGCTTAGAGAAGGGCTTTTTAAGTTTGATGGAAATTCTCATATAAGATGAAATCAAAAGGTAGTAGGTGGGGATCATGAGCTTAAAGGAAGCCAGGACTTATGGAAGTATAGGAGCCATCCTTTCCCTTTTAGGAGGCCTTATACCAAGGGTAGGGCTTTTAGTTACAATAACAGGGATGATAATGATACTATTTGCGGTGAAGGAAATCTCCAACGAATTCAAAAGGGAGGACATTTTTAGAAGCTACCTTGTGGCACTTATCCTCCGTTTGGGGGCATTTGTAGTGCTCATAATCGCTGTTTTATTTGGGATCGGGGTTGCAGCGTTCAAGGGGATGCCCTTCAGAGCTATGGAGGAGGGTTTTTGGGCATTAAGACATGTAATTGCAACTTTTCTAGTGGGAGCACTCTTGGCATGGATCCTCTTCCTTCTCGGCTCTTACTACCTTCAAAAGAGCTATGAAAAGATCGCAGCTGAAAGCGGTGTTGACGTATTTAAAACAACCGGTTCCCTGTACTTTCTAGGAGCCATCTTGATGATCGTTTTTGGACTTGGAGCACTTCTCATCTTTGCTGGAAAGATACTGGAAATAGTTGCATACCTTTCCCTTCCAGAAAGGGTTGAAAATGGAGAGGGGTAAAGATGGCAAAGATACTTGTAACAAATGATGACGGAATCCATTCGCGAGGAATAAAAGCTGCTGTAGAGGCACTTCAAGGATTGGGAGAGATCTACGTAGTTGCCCCAATGTTTCAAAGGAGCGCAAGTGGAAGGGCAATGACCATCCACAGACCTCTAAGGGCTAAAAGAATAAGTATGAACGGTGCAAAAGCAGCCTATGCTTTGGATGGAATGCCCGTTGATTGCGTTATCTTTGCCATGGCCAGATTTGGAGATTTCGACCTTGCAATAAGTGGTATAAATCTGGGAGAAAACATGAGCACCGAGATAACGGTTTCCGGGACTGCAAGCGCTGCAATAGAGGCTGCAACCCAAGAGATCCCAAGCATTGCCATAAGCCTGGAAGTTAATAGGGAAAAACACAAATTTGGTGAGGGGGAGGAGATAGACTTCTCAGCTGCCAAGTATTTCCTAAGAAAAATCGCAACGGCGGTTTTAAAGAGAGGCCTCCCCAAAGGAGTCGATATGCTGAACGTTAACGTCCCTTATGATGCAAATGAAAGAACAGAGATAGCTTTTACTCGCCTGGCAAGAAGGATGTATAGGCCTTCTATTGAAGAGCGCATAGACCCAAAGGGGAATCCCTACTACTGGATAGTTGGAACTCAGTGCCCTAAGGAGACATTAGAGCCGGGAACGGATATGTATGCAGTTAAAGTTGAGAGAAAAGTTAGCGTGACTCCAATAAACATCGACATGACAGCAAGAGTGAATTTAGACGAGATTAAAAGACTTTTAGAACTGTAGAAGCAAGAAAATTTTGGCGCCCGGGTCGGGATTTGAACCCGAGTCGCGGGAGTGACAGTCCCGCATGATGGGCCTGGCTACACCACCCGGGCAATTTGAGTGGCCGGCGGCGTCCCCGGTTTCCCGCCCCCTCTCGGAGGGCAGTACACCCGGGATCGCTGGCGGGCTTAACTTCCGGGGTCGA
>LGET01000257.1 GCA_001507935.1 Thermococcales archaeon 44_46 | reverse complement strand
AACGCATCAATGCCCCGCTTCTCCCCAAGTGGAAAGAAAATAGCTATTGTAAGACCAAATGAAGAAAGGAAGACATCCGAAGTCTGGGTTTACGACTTAAGCTCAATGAGCGGAAAGAAAGTCCTTGAAGCAAAGAACATCCTTGATGTGAGCTGGAATGAAGATGACAGGAGGATTTTGATAACCGGCTTCAAAAGAAGAGACGACGAGGATTTTGTCTTTGAAGACGATGTGCCAGTGTGGTTTGATGCACGGGGCTTTTTTGACGGTGAAAAGACAACATTTTGGATAGTTGATACTGAGAGTGAAGAAGTTCTTGAAGAGTTCGAGGCAGAGAGGTTCTCCTCCGCAATATGGCATGGAGATGCGGTAATCTACAACGTCCCCCACAGGATGGACGGGAAGCTTCAGTTCTTCAAATTCTATGACATCTATATTTACAAGGATGGAGAGAGTGAAAAGCTGTTTGAGGGGGTCTCTTACGCTGTTGTGGATTCTAACGGAAAGTTAGTTCTACTCTACGGAAAGCCAAAGAAAAACAAGAGAAGCGAGCACAACTTTCTCTACACCTGGGATGGCAAGGAGGTTAAGCCTCTGACGGAGCGGTTTGTTTATAACAACGGAGAGGGAAAACTCGATGAAAAGGGAAATCTATACTTTACCATGGCAAGAGAAGGAAAGGTAAGCCTCTACAAGCTCGAAGGAGAAACCTTAACCCCAATAGTTGAGGACAACTCATGGGTAATGGGCTTTGATGTAAGCGGAGACGGAAAAGTTGCCCTCCTTAAAGAGACAGACACAAGGTTAAGGGAGCTCTACCTCTGGGATGGAGAGCTGAGGCAGATAACTGACTATAACGGCCCAATATTTGCCAAGCTCAAGACGAGACCAATAAAACACTTCCGCTTCAAGAGCCTTGATTTAGAGCTCGACGGGTGGTACATCAAGCCGGACATTAAGGAAGGAGAGAAAGCTCCGGTAATTGTCTTCGTCCACGGCGGGCCCAAGGGAATGTACGGCTATTACTTCAAGTATGAGATGCAATTGATGGCTGACAAGGGCTATTACGTGGTCTTCGTTAACCCAAGAGGGAGCAACGGCTACGACGAGGATTTTGCCTTAAGGGTTATTGAGAGAACGGGCTTGGAAGACTTCCAGGACATTCTCAATGGAGTGGAGGAGTTCTTCAAACTTGAGCCTCAAGCAGACAAAGAAAGAGTTGGAATAACCGGCATAAGTTACGGCGGCTTCATGACCAACTGGGCTTTAACGCAGAGTGACCTCTTCAAAGCGGGAATAAGTGAGAACGGCATAAGCTACTGGCTTACAAGCTATGCCTTCTCGGACATAGGATTGTGGTTCGACAAGGAGGTCATAGGCGACAACCCGCTTGAAAACGAGAACTACAAGAAGCTAAGCCCGCTATTTTATGCCCAAAATGTCAAAGCCCCGCTCTTGCTTATTCACTCCCTCGAAGATTACCGCTGTCCCCTTGACCAGAGCGTGATGTTCTACCACGTGCTTAAGGACTTGGGTAAGGAAGTGTACATTGCAATCTTTAAACGCGGTGCTCATGGGCACAGTTTGAGGGGAAGCCCAAGGCACAGGGCAAAGCGCTACAAGCTCTTCATGGAATTCTTCGAAAGAAAACTCAAGAAGTACGAAGAGGGCTTTGATGTCGAGAAAATACTAAAGGGCTGCGGGGACAAAAAAGAAAACTGAGTCCTCTTTCCACTATTTTTTGAATGAAACAGTAACATTTGAAGAAGTCGAGAAGATTGCTTTAACAGATCCCTGAGATGTAGAAATAACCCTGCTTCCAACCGCAAGATTTAGGGTAAGATTAGTTCCATCCTCAGTGGGTCTTAGCTCTATAAACACTCCTCCTGCTCCCCCACCACATATATTATGACCACACTCTACCAGGTCGTATCCTGCCGGTCCTATCCATATTGAGTAGCCTTCTCTTCCTCCATCCCTGCCAAGAACGGCAATCCAATTTGATGGATCTGTGGATATAGGAGCGCTGTAACTGGTAAATGCCTCCAGCACCTTCCAGCCCGGGGGAACAAAAACCGCGGCACCTCCAAAATCTTTTTCGGTTATGTTAACCCATCCAACCAGGATGGCTCTCTTTTCGTCCCCCTTAACTTGAGCAAAAACCGTCCCTGAAAAGGTAGAATTTGTGGTCTCGTCTTTCAGGTAGAAA
>LGET01000256.1 GCA_001507935.1 Thermococcales archaeon 44_46 | reverse complement strand
GTCATTTATGACTTCATCAACAAGCTGAAAGCAAATCCGAACAGGCTTGAGATTCTTGGAGATGGGACGCAGAGGAAAAGCTATCTCCACGTAAGCGATACTGTTGATGCAATGGTGCACCTCTTTAGAGAGTTCCTGAAGGAGGAAAAAGCTTTCGATGTCTACAACATAGGCAGTGAAGACTGGATAACGGTTGTGGAGATAGCTGAGATCGTCAGTAAAGAGATGGGCTTAAGTCCTGAGTTCTACTTCACCGGTGGCGTTGATGGAGGAAGGGGATGGAAAGGAGATGTTAAGGTGATGCTTCTCAGCATAGAGAAGGCTAAAGCCAAAGGCTGGAAGCCGAAGATGAACAGCAGGCAAGCCGTTGAAAAGACCGTAAGGGAGCTTTTAGGAAAGGAATAGTCCTTTAATCTCTCCACAATAAAAATATCGCGGTCAAAGTCAGAAAAAATAGCCACAAACAATATGATAAAAATTGGCTAACCTCTGACTTCCTCAGAAGAAAAAATGTCTAGAGCGACAAGAGCCACTTCCACAGGGGCACAACTCTGATTTCCTTACCCTTTTCTCTAATTAGCTCATCTTGATCCCATGTTATGAGGAGCAGATTCCCACATTTGAGCTCTCTTGAAGCTTCGATTAAAGCTGAGATTTCTCTTTCATAGTTACTGTCATTAAGCTCGTGAGTAACCTGAATTATTTGTTTGACTGTCCCGTTCTCTCGTACAACAAAATCTGCTTCCTTTCCATTCTTTGTTCTATAGTAGAATATGTTTCTATTCGGCTCCAAGCCTGATTTTAAAAGTTCGGTAAAGACTAAGTTTTCCAGCAATCTTCCCTTATCTTCAACACCTAGGATCGTTAAAAGTCCATTGTCCACTAAATAGGGCTTAAACCCATAAAGCTCCTGAAGTTTGTATGACTTTATCAGAGGTCTGAGAGGATAGAACACAAGCGAATCTTCTAGATATTCCAGATAGTTTGCAACCGTTGTCTTTCCCACGTTAATGCCAATGCCCTTCAAGTTTTTATATGCTTTGGAAATCGAAAGATGGGTGGAAAATGCAAGCATCCTGAAGAGGAGCTTCAATGCCCTGATATTAACAATTCCCCATCTCTCAACTATATCTTTGTAAATCGTTAGGTCGATTATCTCTCGGAGGATTTCCCTTCTGAGGGAAAAATCTAACACGACCTCAGGATAGCTTCCCCAAAGGAGATACTCCCTGAGCAGCTTTTTGATTTTTGCCTCTTCATACGTGGAGTAAAAGAGTGCAGGTCTTATATTCCGTGATTTCAATACTTCTTTGAATGAAAAGGGATAAATTTTTAGAGATATACTTCTCCCCCTCAGTCCGGTTGCAATTTCCTTAGATAAAAGTCTGGAGGAAGAACCCGAAACTACTACCTGCTGATTTTTATCAAGTAGGAATCTCACAAACTTTTCCCAGTTGTCTATTGTTTGAACTTCATCCAAGAAAAAATAGTTGCGCTTCTTTGCGTTTTCAGGAAATAGGGAGTAGTAAACGTCCAAAAGATTCAGCAGATCTTCAAGTGTGGTGCCTATTGTCCTTGGATCTTCTAAATTGACGTAGAGCGTCTCGTCTTTTCTGACCCCCTGTTTTAAAAGTTCTTTGATTATCTGAAACATGAAGTAAGTTTTGCCGGCTCTCCTAGGTCCAATAATGACTAATGCTCTCTGAATTTTAGGCAGGGTGTATTTTATGTCCCTTTCAATAAGCTCGACATCCCATTCCAAATAATCCCTTATAATTTTGCCCCAGGTCTCCTTTGGTATCATGTACTAGATATAGTACTAGTGATTTATAAAGATTTGTACCGCAAATGGTCCAACCTTAAAGTAGTGAGTGCTATCAAGCCATGTGTACAGCTAATTTTAACGTTATTTCTGCCTCAATTACTGCCGCAATAAATATCAATGCTATTGAAACCCCAACTAGCTTGAAGAATTCTTTGGCGTCTTCTTCAGTTATTATTTCATCCTTTTTGCCTAAGACAAACCTCAACAGCTCGTAAGGTATTTTAAAACCTGCAGCTCCGGCAATAATTAGTGCTGGGATTTCAAAGATGCCGTGGGGGAGGATTAATGAGAGAGTTTCCGTTAGCTTAAGCTGATTTGCAACAGTTTTAACTGCGGAACCTAGGATAAACCCATTGGAAAACAAGTTCACCAAAGTTGTCGTACCAAGCGTTA
>LGET01000255.1 GCA_001507935.1 Thermococcales archaeon 44_46 | reverse complement strand
GAGAAGGAAGGAGAAAAAGCCATTAATGCACTTCTCTCCAACCCTAAAGTTGAAGTTTTGATGAAGGAAGCGAGGGCGTTTTCTGAACGTACGGGTTTGCTCTCAGGTGAGCTTTTGGAAATTGCTAGAGAACTTGATAAAGCACTTAAGTTGCCGTCCTCAATGGTCATGCTGGGCAAGAGCCTGTTTGCCCTTTTGAGGGAAGAGGAAATAGAGAAAGTAAAATCCATCATGGACGAACTTTCCATAGACGATTACCACATATGCGAGGTTTACACCCAGAGGCCCAGCGTTGAAAGATGGGTGGAGGGAGAAAGATGAACCCCCTGTATCTTGCTCTCTCAGTTTTATTCATCCTTCTAACAATATACTTTAACAAAAGCAACCAGCGAGCAATCGGAATTATTGCGTCGGGGTTTGCTGGAGGATTTGCATTTTTGTTTGCCTTTGAAAAAAGTGGGTACTCACCTTTCCTGGTATTCGCTGGAGGTTTTGCAGCGACTGTATTTTTTGAGTTCTTAAAATTCAGACTAGTGCAGAGAGACTAATCTTTTTATTCTTTTATGGGGTACTTCAACGTGGTGGTGTGGATGCTATACAAAGAACTGGTTGAGCTGTATAAAAGACTTGAGAAAACAACTTTAAAGACCCTCAAGACAAAATTTGTGGCGGACTTTTTAAAGAAAGTTGAGGATCCAGAGCTGTTGGAGATTGTTCCCTATTTAATTCTTGGGAAGGTCTTTCCGGATTGGGACGAGAGAGAGCTCGGCGTGGGCGAGAAGCTACTGATAAGGGCTGTTTCTATGGCCACTGGAGTAAACAGCGATGAGATAGAAAATTCCGTAAAAGATACTGGAGATTTGGGAGAGAGCGTTGCCCTTGCTCTCCAAAAGAGGAAGCAAAAAAGCTTTTTCTCTCAGCCTCTTACAATAAAAAGGGTTTACAGCACTCTGGTTAAAGTTGCCGAAACCACCGGCGAAGGAAGCCAAGATAGAAAGCTGAAGTACCTCGCCAATCTCTTCATGGATGCTTCTCCGGAGGAAGGAAAGTATCTGGCAAGGACAATACTGGGGACTATGAGAACGGGAGTTGCAGAGGGGCTGCTGAGGGATGCAATAGCAGAGGCGTTTAGGGTAAAGGTCGAGCTTGTTGAGAGGGCTTACATGCTTACGAGCGATTTCGGATTCGTGGCTAAAATAGCAAAGCTTGAGGGAGACGAGGGCCTTTCGAAAGTAAAAATCCAAGTCGGAAAGCCAATTAAGCCAATGCTCGCCCAGATGGCAGCCAACGTTAGAGAGGCTCTAATGGAAATGGGTGGAGAGGCGGAGTTTGAGATTAAATATGACGGTGCGAGAGTTCAGGTGCACAAAGATGGGGACAAAGTTGTAATTTACTCAAGACGCCTTGAAAACGTTACAAAGTCGATTCCCGAGGTTGTGGAGAGAGTTAAAAATGCCCTAAAGCCGGAGAAAGTCATTGTAGAGGGTGAACTTGTCGCCGTTGGGGAAGGAGGAAGGCCAAGGCCATTCCAGTATGTGCTGAGGAGGTTTAGAAGGAAGTACAACATAGAAGAGATGATTGAGAAGATACCCCTCGAGCTCAACCTCTTCGACGTTCTTTACATTGACGGCGAAAGCATGATAGACGTTCAGCTCATAGAGAGGAGGAAAACCCTAGAAAGCATTGTAGAGACGAACGAGTGGATAAAAGTCGCCGAGAATTTAATAACAAAGAATCCAGAAGAGGCTGAGGAGTTCTATCAAAGGGCCCTTGAGCTTGGTCATGAAGGGCTAATGGCAAAAAGGCTTGACTCAGTTTACGAGCCTGGTAACAGGGGTAAGAAGTGGCTGAAGATCAAGCCAACGATGGAAAACCTCGATTTGGTCATTATAGGTGCAGAATGGGGAGAGGGAAGAAGAAGCGGAGTTCTAAGCTCGTTCCTTTTAGGCGCATACGACCCCGTAAGGGGGGACTTTGTCCCAGTTGGTAAGGTCGGGAGCGGGTTCACAGATGAAGACCTAATAGAGTTCACCAAGATGCTTAAACCTCTTATAAAGAAAGAGCATGGGAAGTTCGTGGAGATAGAGCCCAAAGTGGTTATAGAAGTAACCTACCAGGAGATTCAAAAGAGCCCCAAGTACGAGAGCGGTTTTGCACTGAGGTTCCCGAGATTTGTTGCGTTGAGAGAGGATAAGGGACCGGAGGATGCAGATACCGTACAGAGGATAGC
>LGET01000254.1 GCA_001507935.1 Thermococcales archaeon 44_46 | reverse complement strand
TTTTCTTCGAGGTTTTCTAAAAGGTACCTCTTATCCTCCTCGCTTAAAAGTCCCTTGATGTGCTCCAGCATCTTTCTGACGCTTTTGCTCCTACTCACCTCGGCATTTATGACCTTTATTGGATTTCCAAAGTAGCCTTCGGTCTCAAGTATCTCAAATTCTATGTCATCTGAGGGGACATCCTCCGGAAAAAAAGTCCCCATTGCTTCGAGAACTTTCTCCGGGTCTTCGGTTGCATGTGCAAAGGTTGATACTCTTATGTGATGAGCCTGGAGCTTTGCCATCTTTCTCACCCCAAATTTGATTGAAAACATAGTTTAAAAGCTTTTAACTCTCAAAATACACGCTTGGCAAAACTAATTAGAAAAGAGGACAAAAAAGAAGGCCAAATACTTCACTTACCTCTTCCGTTGTGGGCCCTAATGCTTGGTCTAATCTTCTCGGCACCCTTACCCTTGTTGAGCAGACCTCTGCTCCTCTTTCCAGCGCTTGTGAGTCCTCTAAAGACTCTACCCTTGTGGGCTTTTCCAGCAATCCAGGCAATCTTTGGATCTGACTTGATGACTGGGTGGTGTGGATCAACTAGGATAACCTCAAACCACTTGTACATACCGTCCTCGCCAACCCAGTATGAGTTGAGAACCTCAAGGTTGGGGAACTTTCTCGCGGCCTTCTCCTCAGCAATCCACTGGAGGGACTTCTTTGGTGAGTACTTAACCTGACCCATCTTTGAGGGCTTTCTTCCGCCCTTCCACCTTGGCCTCTTCCTTCCGCCTTTTCTCACTCTAACTCTAACAAGAACATAACCTTGCTTTGCCTGATATCCCAAACTCCTGGCCCTGTCAAGTCTGGTTGGTCTCTCAATCCTAACAACGCTTGGCTCCCTTCTCCACTTAATCATCCTCTGCTTCAGGAGTTCTCCAACGTAGCTCTTTTTTGGGCTCTTCCAAGCTTCCCTAATGTATTTGTACATTCCCATTTTTTCCACCTCATCTTTCGCTGTTTGTGGTTCTCCGCAGAGCGGAACATCCCGCGGTTTCCACCGCCTAGTCGTGGTGAATAAAGGTTGTTGCTTTTTAAAAGTTGCGCCTCATTATTTAAAAAGCAAGCCGCAAATCTTGAGTGGGTGGTGAGAGTGAAAATAGTTCATCAAGACCCCAAGGAGGGCAAAATCAAAGTCAAGGTGGAGACGCTCGACGATCTCTGGCACCTCTATCACATTATTGAGGAAGGGGATGTTGTTTACGCTAAGACCTTTAGAAAGCAGAGCCAGAGAAGTGATTCGCTGAGACCGGAAAAAGTTGAAACAATACCGGTGTTCCTAGGGGTCAAGGTTGAGAAGGTGAACCTCCACAGATTCGCAAACGCCCTAAGGATAACTGGCCCCATAGTGTATGCTTCCCGAGAAGAGGTTCCTCTTGGCAAATACCATACAATAGCAGTAGAAGAGAATGACACGATAACGATACAGAAAGAAAAATGGAAAAAGCACCATCTTGAGAGGTTAGAAGAGGCTGTCAAGGCCTCTCAAAGGGCCAAGGTTATGATAGTTGTAATTGACGAGGGGGAAGCTGACATAGCTGTGGTTAGAGAGTACGGTGTGGACATCATAGCAAACGTGACTCACAACCTTGGGGGGAAGAGGTATAACGCTGACAGGGAGAGCGAGGAGAAAAAATTCTTCCACGACCTTGCCAAAACTATGAGCGAGATAATGGAAAGAGAAAATGTTGACAAGGCTATTGTTGCCGGTCCGGGATTTGCAAAGGAGAACTTCTACAAGTTCCTAAGTGAGAATTATCCCAATCTAGCTAAGAAAGTTGTTATAGAGGACACAAGCGTTACAGGAAGGACTGGCATCTATGAGGTAATCAGGAGAGGCACCGTTGATAGGGTTTATCACGAAAATAGGGTTGCAAAGGAAATTCAGCTTGTAGAAAGGGTTATTGAAGAGATATCCAAGAACGGGCTGGTTGCCTATGGCTTAAAAGAAGTCGAAGAGGCTGCAAATTACGGGGCTATAGAGACGCTTTTAGTCCTGGACGAACTGCTAAAGGGAGAGCACAAGGAAAAGATAGAGGAGATAATGGAGTTCGTGAGGGGCACAAGGGGAGAGGTAGTGATAGTAAGCTCGGAACACGAAGGTGGTGAAAAGCTCAAGGCCCTTGGTGGCATTGCCGCACTGCTGAGGTATAAGGTGAAGTGACTTTTTCTTTTTTCAAGCCTCGCCCTTCA
>LGET01000005.1 GCA_001507935.1 Thermococcales archaeon 44_46 | reverse complement strand
TTTTCAAAAAGCTCCTCTCTTTTTTTGGGTGTTAGCTTTTTTGAATCCTTAACTCCCAGAGATTCAAGCTCCCCTATACGAGATTCATCGACAACAACCGCTGCAATTACAAGAGGGCCTATAACTGGTCCCCTGCCGGCTTCATCTATTCCTCCCAGCTTCATATCCCTACCTCCTCAAGACCAAGAACCCATAGACAAGCCCTAGCATTATCGTAGCTATTCCGCTTGGAGGGATGTCTGTTAAGTAAGCCAGCACTATAGAGAGTACTTGCACTGAGAGGGTTAAACCCAAACTTATCCCGAGAATCTTTCTCAAATCATTGCTGAGCATCACGGCTATTGTCCCAGGCAGAACTGCCACAACTTGCAGGGTTATCAGCCCGACAGTTCTGACTATCAACGCACCAGTGGCTCCTACAAGGACATAGAGCAGAGTAAGGTAAAACCTCGCATTGCCAGAATAAGCCTCAACTCCCTCAGCATCAAAGCTGACGTACAGGAAATCACGGTAAAATGCGAGCATGACAAAGAATATTACGGCACCCCCCAAGACCAAAAACATCAAGTCGTTGAGGGTTATCAGAAAAAGCTCCCCGGTTAAATATGAAACCACACTCTGGGAGAGGGCAAAATAGGGCCTGCTTGCCATAACCTTGTACAGAACTCCAAAAGCCAGTACAGTAGAGCCAGCTATAAAGCTTGCTATTACTCCTATTGCAGTGTCACTGCTGAATCCTCTATTTTCGAGAAGAGCTATTAAGATAACAACAAAAATCGTGATTATTAGAGCCACCCACAGAACCAGAGAAAAGTTTGAAAATATTAGCCCGAGTATCATTCCCAAAACAGCTCCAAAGAGCAGAGTATGGAAAGTGGCGTGAGTAAGGAAAGCCAAGCCTTTCATGTTTATTAGAGGACTTAACATACCCAGCAAAACACTCACCATTATACCTGCTAAAAGAGCCCTGAGCAGGTACTCGGGGATCATCTTCTCTCCCTCCCGTGAATGTGGACGTCCCCTATAAAGCAGTACATTCTCTCTCCCACTTTAACAGCTTTAGCTAAAGACCCATAAACCTTGGTAATTATTTCATCCCTTAGAACTTCTTCCGGCGTTCCAAAGGCCACAAGTCTTTTATTGACAAGCATTACCTTGTCCCCTATTTCAGTTAATGGATTTGGGTCGTGAGTTGTTATTATCATCGTGATTCTCATTTCTCGCTTTATCTTTGCAAGTACTGAAACGACTTCTACCCTGGCACTTGGGTCTAGGGCAGACAGTGGCTCATCCAAAAGGAGAAGTTTAGGCTTTGAAACGAGTGCCCTCGCTAATAAAACCCTCTGCTTCTGCCCCCCGCTGAGTTCCGCAAACCTTTTGTTTTTAATATCACCTAATCCCACAAATTCTAAAGCCTCTTCCGCTTCTTTTAAGACGGATTTCGGGATATTAAAATGGATGAAGCCTCTTTTGTAAAGGGCACCCATTGCAACAACTTCAATGGCCTTTAGAGGTACACGTTCGTTGAGAGAGTGGCTCTGAGGAACGTAAGAAATTAAATCCTTTACTTCAGCAGGAGGCTTCCCAAAAACAAGAAGCTTGCCCGTATATGACTTATGAAGGCCCGCAATTGTTCTAAGAAGACTCGTTTTTCCTGCACCGTTTGGACCCAGCAGAAGAAGGGTCTCTCCACTACTCAGCCTAAAGGTTATATCTTCAACCGCCCTGTAGCCATCATAATAAATTGTCAGATTTTCAGCTATTATCAATATCTCACCCACAGTTAGGGTTACCTAAAAAATTTAAAAATGTTACCCTTAAAGTCCAAAAGCCCCCTTAATTCCATTAATCACGAGTTGAACCGCCATTGAAGCCAGTATAAGCCCCATCATTCTTGTAATAAGCCTTATTCCAACTTTACCAAGTTTCCGCTGGACTTTTTCTGCAGACATGAGCACTATGTAAACTGAAAGGCTAGCCACAACAATCGCAAGGAGTACAGCCACTTTCCCCAGATAGCTGGTATTCTTTGCCATATATATCATTACAGTTGTTATTGAGCCAGGCCCCGATATCAACGGAATTGCAAGTGGAATTATAGCAATCTCGCTTAGGGTTACTGCCTCTTCCTCCTCTTCGCGGGTTATTTTTATGGTCGAAAGGTGACCACTCAGCATTTCCAAGGCCATTCTGAAGAGCAGAATGCCCCCTGCAATTGCAAAGGCATCTATTGTAGCGCCAAAAAACTTGAATATCCACTCTCCCACGAGTGCAAAGGTCATCAGGGTCATGAAAACAGCCACAGAAGTTCTCTTTGCCAGGCTTATCCTCCCTTCGTATGACTTACATTGCTGGACAATGGAAAGATACACTGGGACAGCTCCTATTGGGTTCATCACCGCAAAGAGGGCCGCAAACACATAAAGGAAAGTTTTAAAAAATAGCAGCATTTTCACTCACCAAAAATCTTTTCCAGCATCCATTTTTCGTCAAAGGGCATTAAATCCCCATACCCCTGGCCAACCCCAACAAAGAGTATTGGAGCCCCGATGGCATGAGCTATGCTCAATGCAGCACCTCCCCTCGCATCTGCGTCAAGCTTCGTTAGGATAACCCCATCAATCTTAACCGCCTCATTGAACTGTCTCGCCTGTTCTATTATTGCATTTCCTGCAAGGGCATCTCCAACAAATATAACAAGGTCTGGCTTCGCAACTTTGACTATCTTCTTCATTTCATCCATTAGATTTCTGTTCAGCTCGTTTCTTCCGGCGGTATCTACTAAAACCACGTCAATTCCCCTTGCTTTTGCGTGCTCTATAGCATCGTAAGCCACAGCCGCCGGATCAGACTTATAGCCGTGCTTAATGAGCTTAACACCCACCCTCTTTGCGTGTTCCTCTACCTGCTCTATAGCTCCCGCCCTAAAGGTATCGCTGGCAGCAATAACGACGCTAAAACCATTTTTCTTAAGCCAGCTGGCAAGTTTAGCTATTGTGGTGGTCTTCCCGCTACCGTTGAACCCAACAAAAACTATCACGAACGGCTTTTCCTGTTTTGATTTTATCATCTCTAACAAATCTATGCGCCTTTCAGGTGTTAAGACTTCAAGTACTGCTTCTTTAACCGCTTTCTCAACAATCTCCTTTTTGTTTGTACCTATCTTAACCTTCTGTCCAACAAGTTTCTGTTTTATTTTTTCTTTAAGCTCCTCAACAACTTCCAAGGCTACATCAGCCTCCAAAAGCTCCAGCTCAAGATCCCAGAGTGCGTTTTCAACGTCTTTTTCGCTTATTTCAGTTTGAGCAACCTTATCCACGAATGAGCTTAATTTTTCCTTTAGTTTTCCAAACATTCGCCCTCACCGGGTTGTGATCACCAGATGAACTTATAAATATGAGCCTCAGCGATAGCTGGTTACATCACATCTCAGCTCCGAAACCGCTCTTCATCGGCTGTTGAGAAATTAGACCTTCCAGTTTAAGGACTTTTTGATAGCCAACCAAAGGGGATATAAAAGAGTATCGACAGACTAAGAAAGGGTGGATAACTTGATACGGGCTTTTGTAAACGGAAGAATATACGTCTCTTTTAAACCACTGAGAATTGCAGAAGCTATTGTAATAGCCGATGAAAAGGTTATTTACGAGGGAAAAAGTGAAAAGGCCCAAAAAATTGCCGAAGAGCTCGGAGGAGAAGTAGTAGATCTGGGCGGAAAAACTGTTCTACCGGGCTTTATTGATTCACATATGCATCTAAACTCCCTCGGACAGTCTTTGAAAATGCTCAATTTAAAGGGGACAAAAAGCATAGAGGAACTAAAGAGGAAGCTCGAAGAATACGCAGAAAAAACAAGCACAAGCTGGATTCTTGGCTTTGGATGGGACCAGGAGGAACTTGGAAGGTATCCCACGAGAAAAGATTTGGACGAGGTCGTCGATAACAAGCCCGTGCTTCTGTATAGAACCTGCTTCCACGCGGCTGTGCTGAACACGAAAGCTATAGAAATCGTAGGTTTGGACGAAGATGAAGACGCAGACCCTGAAACCGGAATAGTAAAAGAAAACGCCCTAGAAAAGGTGAGAGATGTTATCAATGAAACTTTAACGCTCGAAGACTACAAACACTTCATCGAAGAGGGGGCAAAGTTCGTTCTTTCTCAGGGCGTCACAGCGGTTGGCTTTGTGAGTGTAAATGAGAAAAGCCTTAGGGCCCTCTTGGAGTTAGATAACAAAGAAAGGCTCCCCATTAGAGTTTTTGTGTATCTGAACCCTTCCCTTCTTAAAGAACTAAAAGGCCTGGGGCTCACCAAAAAGGTTGGAAGTAGTAGAGTAAAGATCATGGGGATAAAAGTCCTTGCGGATGGAAGCCTTGGGGCCAGAACAGCGTGGCTTTCTAAGCCCTATGCAGACGCCCCAACAACCGGACATCCTAACATAAGCAAGGAGGAACTCGAAGAGATAGTGAGAGAAGCCCGCCAGCTGGACCTCCAGATGGCTGTCCATGCAATAGGTGATAAAACAACCGATATGATCCTAGACGTCTACGAAAAGTTCAGGGGAGAGAGAAACCGTATAGAACACGCATCAATTTTGAGGGAAGACCAAATAAAAAGGATGAAAGAGCTTGGAGTTGTTGCCTCGGTTCAGCCGAGGTTTGTAATAAGCGACTGGTGGGCGGTACGGAGAGTTGGGGAAGAGAGGGCAAAGTGGATTTACCCCTTCAAGAGCATGCTGAAGCAAATCGTGATAGGCTTCGGAACTGACTCTCCCATAGAACCCGTAAATCCGTGGGAAACAATCTACGCAGCAGTTACCAGAGGAAAATTTGAGAATGTTGAGACCTACCTGCACACAAAAGACGAATGTCTATCCCTAGAAGAAAGCCTTTACAGTTACACATACGGCTCTGCATATATAATGCACGCCGAAGATGACCTCGGAACCCTCGAAGAGGGTAAATTCGGAGACTTCGTTGTGGTGGACAAGGATCCGTTTGAAGTTGAAGAGAAAGAACTGAAAAACATAAAAGTTCTAGATGTCTACGTAGGAGGTTCAAAGTATTACTAGCTCCCTTTCGGCGTTTGTGAGCCTCTTTCCCTTTTTTTCCACAGCTACGTCGTCTTCTATTCTCACTCCTCCAAGATTGGGAATGTAAATGCCCGGCTCAATGGTAAACGTCATACCTTTTTCAAGAATTCTCTCATTCGTTTGACTTATATAGGGCTCTTCATGCACTTCAAGCCCAAGTCCATGCCCCGTTCTGTGGATGAAGTAGTTACCATAACCTCTCTCGGATATATAATCCCTTGCTGCCCTGTCAACATCCTTAGCCTTTATTCCTTCGCGGACACTCTGAAAAGCACTCTCTTGGGCTTCTTTGACAACCTCATAGATTTCTTTGAGCTTTTCATTCGGGTGCCCTATGGCTATGGTTCTCGTGATATCGGAGCAGTAACCTTCATACTTTGCCCCAAAGTCAAGTATCACGAAGTCTCCGGGCCTTATTTTTCTTTCACTCGGTGTATGGTGAGGATTTGCAGCATTTTTCCCAGAAGCCACTATAGGCGAGAAAGACACTCCGTCCGCAAGCTCCCTGATGAGAAACTCAATTTCCAGCGCAATTTGCTTTTCACTCTTTCCCACCAAATCCCTGCTTATTATTTCATAGAAAACCTTGTCTGCAATTTCAGCGGCCTTTTTCATCAGGCTTAGCTCCTTTTCATCTTTGCGCATTCTCATCTCTCTTGTAATGACGCTCAGCGGATAGAGAGTGCAGTCCTCCAAAAGTCGCTCAATGTGGATTAGAAAGCTCGCCCTCATTGTATCTTCCACCAGGATCTTACCGCCCTTCAAATTCAGAGAAGCTAACACCCTTTCAAGGATTTCATAGGGGTTCTCTTCATCGCTCCAGAATACTGAATTTTCCCATTCAACCTCGTTTTCGTAGAGCTTGGGCGCTATTAGAACGCTTTCTCCCTCTCTGTTGACCAAAAGGAGAAAAAGTCTCTCCTCGGTCGCCTGAGGGGCCATACCGGTTAGGTAATATAGGTTGCTGCCGGGGGTTATCAGCGCACCATCATAATCATCTTCCCGAAGAAACTCCAAGAATTTCTTCATCCTGTCCACATATACCACCATGAAGAAACTCGCGGGCAAAATTTATAAGGCCTCTCCCAAAGTTTTCTTGGGTTGCCCCGGTGGCCTAGTCTGGATAGGGCGCGAGGCTGCGGACCTCGAGGTCCGGGGTTCAAATCCCCGCCGGGGCGCCACATCTTATTCTCATATTCCACAATAATAAAAACGACCAAAAATTTTTAAATAACGCCTAGTAATTAAAATACAGAGCGTTTCTCATACGCCGCATTTCCCCACTCCGAAACAAAGTAGTATTCTGGAGGTGGTAGAGATGATAGAGGACGCGTTGATGCTCTATCTGCTCAGCAATGCAGGAACCAACCAAAAGAAGAAAAAGAAAAGAAAGCTCCTGGTTCTTTGATCCTTCCGAATTTCGAAAAGCTTAAATACTCCTTTTTAGTAAAATAAAGTTAGAAAAATTGGGGGGTGGTAGGAATGGCATACGTGGCAGTACTGGCGAACATCAACGGAAACTTCCCAGCCCTCATGAAAGCCCTCGGAAAAATTGAGGAACTCAAAGAAGAAGGCTACGAGATTGAAAAATATTACATCCTCGGAAACATAATTGGATTGTTCCCCTATCCAAAGGAAGTTCTTGATGCTCTTGATGACCTGATAAAGACCAACAATGTAAAGATAATCAGGGGAGAATTTGACCAGATAATAGCCATGAGTGATCCCCATGCCGAAGGGCCGGATTATATCGATGAACTTGCAATCGAGCCGTATGTAAAGAAGGCATTAAAATACACCTGGGAAAAGCTTGGCCATGAAGGAAGGGAGTTCATAAGAGATTTGCCTATATACCTAGTTGATAAAATAGGCAAGAACGACATTTTCGGGGTCTACGGAAGCCCATTAAACCCCTTCGAGGGCAAGGTTCTTCCAGAGCAGCCTACCTCATACTATGAAGCCGTCATGAGACCGGTAAAGGACTACGAACTTCTATTAGTAGCATCACCAAAACTCCCGGTCAATGCCATGACAAGGTACGGAAGGGTAGTATGTCCCGGCAGCATTGGATTCCCGCCGGGAAAAGAGCACAAAGCAACTTTTGCCCTCATAAACGCTGATAACCTGCACACAAAATTCGTAGAAGTTGAATATGACAAGAAGATCATAGAGGACAAAATAAGAGCAGAAGGATTACCAGAGGAGCTCATTAAAATCCTCTATCACGGAAAGGTTTAAACAGCTCGAACACCCTTTTTATTTCTTTTCTGAATATTCCAACGTATGCCACAAAAGCCAATAACAGGAGAGTTTTTGAGAGAAATACAGTGAACTGCAGTAGAAGAGCCACAGCAAATTGAGTATAAGAAGTAAGCGAAACTCCCAGCTTCTTGTTTGCCACAACTAATGTGCCAGTTAGTATCGTTAGATATCCCAGAAAGAGCCCGAAAACAGCCCCATATTCTCCAAAAGAGCTTATCGAGAATATCCAAGCAGCGAGAGAAACCACAGCGCCCAGGAGTGAAATTATGGTCCCTTCTTTTACATATTTTGTCGAGTTCAGCGCCACTATGCTGGGGTTGTACGCTATATACGTTTCTACCGCCATGAGAGTTAGGTAGAACTCTCTACCCAGATTAAACCCAAAGAGTAGCGATAAAATTTCTCTTCCGACAAGCATAAGGATAAAAACCGCCAAAGCCACTATAAAGGACAGCAGCTTCGTGGAGTCTTCAGCAAGTCTCTTCACGTATTCCATCTCATTTTTCCCATATTTGTAAGAGTATAAGGGCATTATCGCAGATTGAAACACCTGAGGCAGGTAAGTCAACAAAAATGCCGCCGAAAGAGAAGCCGAAACAATGCCTGCAGCTTCAGGAGAAGCAAGCTTCTCGGTTAGGAAGTATGGGGCTTGAATAAGAAAAACCCCCGAAACTGTCCCAAGAAATGCAAAGCTGGAATACCTCAAAAGAGGTTTAAGGGTCTCCAAGGAGGGTTTTCCAAACAGCCTCTCCCTAAAAAGGTACAAAAATCCAAAAATGGCCACGCCAGAAAGAAGGCCAATGTAGGGGAGGTAGTAATTTTCCGACAAAAATCCTCCAATAAATAGCACAAACGCTCCAATCATTGTATAAGCGTAAACCTCACCTTTGTGAAGGCCATAGATAAAGCTGCGAAACGTCAGCTGGAGAGCCCTCAAGACTGCCAGAATGGCCAGATAAAAGTTAAAAGGAACTAAAACCAAGCCAGCTAAAGGGAAAGAAAATCCCAAAGTTGATATGGACTTTATTTTTTCCATTTCTCCCCTCCCTAGAAACTCGGAGGCATACTTCCCCAGAGCAACTGCAAAAAAGCTTAGGGGAACTGCCAGTAAAAATGCCTGCGATATAAGTGAATTTACCTTTCCCAAAACTTCGACACCAAATCTTCTTGAGATAACTATGCTGTAAATAAGCCTGCTGAGGCCAAAGAGAGCGAGGGCAACTATACTCGCTATTGAATGCCGAAGCATAACTTTTCTCTCATAACTCATAAGAGAAAATAAATAAAGCAGAATTTAACCTTTGCGGAAGCCTAAATAAAAGCCCGCAACAAACGCCCCTGTTCCGGGTAAAATCCCCACTACTTTATCAGCCAAGCTTAAGGTTGACGTAGTTGCACTTTCCGCAAGGTTAAAGAGGGCATCGGTGTTTATTGTTATAACTCCTTTTTGCTGGAGCCAGAAAAGGCTTAAAATGTATGCACCTATCAAAGTGAGTACTATTTTTATGAACTTTTTAAGCGCATAACCTGTGATAAACCCAACAGCAGCCCCTATACCCATATCACCCATTATTCCGCCAAAGTCGAAGTTCATAGTGACTCACCATTTGTCTTTAGGTTTCTGCAATTAAAACCCTTTTGCTTTTGGATTTTACAGTGGCAAAATGTTTAAATTGTATAAAAACTATCTTATATAAGCATAAATGTTTTAAGAGCAAATAATATGTGTCATTGAGGGTGATACATATGGCAACACCTATGGAAAGACTCAAAGAGAAGATGACAAAAGAAGTTATGTGGATCTACATACTGAGACTGCTAAAAGAAAGGCCTATGTACGCATATGAGCTCAAAAATGAGATAAGGGAGAGATTTGGATTTGAACCCGCCACCGTGAGCAGTTATGTAGTGCTTTACAAGCTCGAACACGAAGGCTACGTCACTTCAGAATGGCAGGAGAGCGAGACTGGAAAGCCCTCCAGAAAATACTACAAGCTTACGGAAAAGGGAGAGAAACTTCTCGAAGAAGGAATAAAATTTATAGAAGAAATGCTGAACAAGCTCAAATGACTCTAACGTCCTGCTCCTCCTCTTGGTTCTCTAGCCTTTGCTCTTAGTCCCTTGTATCCGCACTTCCTGCACTTCTCTGCTTTCCAGGGGTTAGTAGCACCACACCTCATGCATATGTACTTCCTAAATAGCCTTGCCTCAGCTTCAGGAAACCTCGCCATTTTAATCCCTCCATGATCTTGACTGTGTTCACTTACAAGCATTTCTTTTTAAGCTTTACCTTTTTGAAATACCGAAAGATTTTTATTCAGACTTTGCTCTCTCACTTATGAGCGGGGGTGCCCGAGCCTGGCCAAAGGGGACGGACTTAAGATCCGTTGCCGTAGGGCTGCGCGGGTTCGAATCCCGTCCCCCGCACCACTTTTGTAAAATCATACTCCTTTCTGAGAAACTTGTCTTGAAAAATAGATTCTTCCAACAAAAATTAAATAAGAAATCAAAGCTTCCTCAAACTTGGAAACCAGTATTTTTTACCCTTCTTCTCTTTTTCTTCGTCCCATTCGTGTAAGATTTTGACAGCTTCACTAGCAACCAATGCTGCTTCTTTTTCACCGGCTTTTCCAAACTCATTGGTTATTCTGTTCGCAAAAACCGCACAAACACAGCCTGCCCTAAGACCATAAATGTTTGCAAGGGTGTAGAGTGTAGCCGCTTCCATCTCAAAGTTCGTGACTTTGGCTTGTCTCAGGTCATCTATGAGGTGCTTTGCAAAGCTCGGGAAGTAGCCGTTCAATCCAGGCCTTGCCTGACCTACATAAAAGCTGTCAGTAGAAGCGGTAATTCCAACGTGGTACCTAACCCCCAATGTTTCCGCAGCTTCGATCAGGGCTAAAGTGACCTCAACATCGGCACTTGCCGGATATTCTACTCTCACATACTGCTTTGATGTTCCCTCAAGTCTAACGGCAGCTTTTGCTATTATCAAATCCCCAATCTCTATTCCGGGCTGAATTGCCCCTGTTGAGCCGACCCTAATGAAAGTGTCAGCACCTATTGCCGCTAATTCTTCTATCGCTATTGCCGTTGAAGGTCCTCCTATTCCCGTTGAGGTAACGCTTATAGGAGCACCCTTGTACCTTCCAGTGTGTGTTCTGTACTCCCTATGGAACGCTATTTCCCTCGCTTCATCCCAGAGAGAGCTTATCTTGGGAACCCTCTCAGGATCGCCGGGGAGCAGAACATATCTAGCAACATCACCGGGCTTGCAGGCTATATGGTACTGGTATCCTTCTTCCGTTTGAGGCCTATCCGCAGGCATGAATTTTTTCATTTCTCTCACCTCCACATGAATTTTGGAAAGGGATATATAAATGAAATCCCTACCCCAAATGGTGAGACAATGCTGAGATGTCTGAAATGCGGAAGAACTTACGAGGACTTTAAAATTATGTGCAAATGCGGTGGAGCCCTTGAATACATTGGAGAAAAGAGGGGGAATTTTGAAAGCTTGTTGAGAAAAGAATTCTTAGACATAAGGAGATACCTCAGTTTCTTGCCCCTAAAAGAGGAGTTTTTGCCGAGGCTTACGACTCCAATAACCCCGATAGTGGAGAGAAAAATTGAAGGGGTTAACGTTTTCTTCAAGCTCGAGTACTTAATGCCAAGCGGGTCCTTCAAAGACAGGGGCACCTATGTAACCATCGCAAAGCTGAAGGAAGAAGGCATAAGCGAGGTAACGCTCGACTCTTCAGGAAACGCAGCGTTAAGTTTAGCCCTCTTTGCAAAAAGCGAGGGGATAAAAGCCCACATCTCCATTCCAAAACATACAAGCGAAGGAAAAAAGAGACTTCTCAGGCTGCTGGGAGTAGAGGTTCATGAAGTTGAAGGGTCACGAATGGAAGTGCATGAAAAGGCAAGAAGCTTTCTGGAGGGAATTTACATATCTCACTGGTACAACCCGTATTTCCTTGAGGGAACAAAAACGGTAGCTTACGAGGTTTATGAGCAGATAGGGAGTGTAGATTATGCATTAGCGCCCACCGGAAGTGGAACCCTGTTTTTAGGCCTCTACAAGGGGTTTAAAGAATTGGAGACACTTGAAGGGACAAAAACTCCCAGAATGATCGCTGTCCAGGGAAAAGGGTATGAAAGCCTGTGCAAGATGAGTGAAGAAAAAAGCAGGCTTGCAGAGGGGATAGCAATTCCCGAACCTCCCAGAAGAGAGCAGATGCGTAAAGCCCTAGAAGAAAGCAACGGAATCTGTATTTCCGTAGGAGATAAAGAAATCACAGATGCCATAGAAGACCTCATCTCCATGGGTTTCTTAGTTGAGCCAACAGCAGCAACAGCATATGCTGCATTTAAGCTACTCTTAGAAGAAGGCTATTTTGAAAAAGGCGCAAAAGTGCTTATCACCCTCACCGGTTCTGGACTGAAAAACATTTAATGGAGCCGGGAGGGGGATTTGAACCCCCGTAAAGCGGATCTGCAGTCCGCCGCCTCACCTCTAGGCTATCCCGGCATTTTTTCCCGAAGAATATATTTTGGCGCCGCGGCGGGGATTTGAACCCCGGAGGGACTGCGCCCACCGGCTTAGCAGGCCGGCGCCATACCAGGCTAGGCTACCGCGGCACGTCCTACATTAACCAACATTAAGGAGTTTGGGAGGGTATTTAAAGTTTTCGCAAACGGCAACATTGAAGATAGGTATAAATACCCCCTCGGTACATTTAAAGCTGATGGAGCTCTTTAACTCAAAGCTGTGTGCTCTGTGCAAAGGAAGGAAACTCCTCTGTGGAAGGCCTACTTGCCCGATTCTCGAACGCTTTAGGGTAGTGAGGACTGTTGAGCAAAAGATAAACCGCAGAGAGATTTTTGGTTCCTCCCCTCCAAGCATATTCGTTGGTGAATACGGCTATCCAAAAGTCCGCATCGGGCCCCTCGTTCCCCCGATAGAGGGGAACACCTCCCATCTCGACAGTCCCCTAAAGTGGGAGAACAAAACAATAAGGGATATCCTCTACTACCGCTCCCTTCTGGTTATGGGGGAAATGCAGGCCGATATTAACGTGAGAAAGAGCGGAAGAATTCTTGAAGAAGTTCAGGAGCTGGCAATGTCGATAAAGCCTGTGGACAGCGAAATCCTTCTCAAGAGAAAGCCGATTTTAAAAGTCCTTCCAAGTGAATTTGCCCCGCCCATAGGGCCAAAGGCAGAACTTCTCGACTTCGAGCTCACAGATAATCCAAAAATACCGAGGAAAACCGATTACGTTGTGGGGGATGAGCTGAAAGCCGAGCAAGCAATAATGAGACTCTACAACTGGGGCTTTGATGAGTACTACATAATAAGACTCCTCTCTGCAGGACTTTTGGGCATTAACAGAAAGCTCGTTCCAACAAGATGGAGCATCACAGCTGTGCAGGATACAATAGGGAAAAAGCTGAGAAAAGAAATCCTGCATTATGAGCCTATAAACGAATTTGAGCTCTACTTTTACGAATTCCTCGGCAACAGATATGCCGTGCTTTTAATGCCCGAAACTTACGCATTTGAACTTTTGGAGGTCTGGCTCAAAGGCTCTTTGTTTGGAAGTGACGAGCCTGAAGTAATCCACGACTATGAGGACTTTCACGGGATTAAGGGGTACGCTGAAGAGACCACGGGGGCGTATTATGCCGCCCGTTTGAGCGTTCTTGAAAGCCTCAGGAGAAGAAGGAGGCAGGCAAGAATAATAGTGTTCAGAGAAGTAACTCCAAAGTACTACGCTCCCGTAGGTGTGTGGCAGATAAGGGTGGGGGTAAAGAAAGCCATGGAGAATCAGGTAGGAAAATTTAACACACTCCAAGAAGCCTTCAATGAACTCAGAAAACTCCTTGAGCTAAAGCTTGAGAAATATCTAGAAAAAAGCTGGATTCTGAGGATGAGAAAGCAGAGAACACTCGACTATTACCTCAACTATCAAAGGACATTTTAATATCAAAACTCCCAAAGCTTAAACTTTTTAACCAGCTTTTCTTAGGATAATTTATGAGAAAAAAACTCGCCCTCATAAGCCTCGACGGTAGCGGAGTTTACAATTTAGAGCACATGCCCTTCTTAAGTGAGCTAGCGGAAGGAGGGTTCTCCATAACGGTCGACTCAATATTTCCCACACTCACGGATTTAGTCCACACAAGCGTTATGACGGGGGTTCCGCCAAGGGTTCACGGTGTTGTAGAAAACGGCTACTATGATAGAATAGCCGACAGAAAGGTGAATTTTTACGAGTATGAAGTCGCTTTTAACCCCCATAAAGTCATAAAGGCAAAAACGATAGTCGACATCCTTCGGGAGAAGGGAATAAGGAGTGCCTCTGTTAGCGGCTATACAATGCCTCCCTTCAGCGGTACCCACGTTAGAATATTTCCCCCGTTTTTCAGCGACGATAACCTCTATAGGGAACACGGAAGAGACTGGAGAAAAGATAAATGGGTTTTAAATTCTGCCCTTTACCTCTATGAAGAGTGCAAACCGGATTTGCTCTTGGTTCACTTCTGCTCGATTGATGGTATGCAACACGATTACGGGCCCCTAAGCGATGAAGCCATGAAAGCTGTTGAAACCGTGGATACAGCATTAAACGTTTTGTGGGAGAGGCTCAGGGATGAATACGCATTTATAATCTTTGCAGACCATGGACAGGAAAAAGTCCACACGTGGGTAAACCTGAGGAATTACCTTAAAAAACACGGCATTGAAACGCTGAGGGTCTCATCCGGAGGGGGAGTGCACGTTTATCTAAAAGACCCAAAAGAAGCAGAGGAGGCGTATCCGCTGTTAAAACGAGCCCCGGGAGTTAAATACGTCTTTTCCAGGGATGATCTGCCCCATCTGAACACTCCAAACAGCGGGGAGCTCATAGTCTCCGCCAAGGAAGGGTACTGGTTCTGCTCTCACAGGCTTTGCAATGGAATTAAGGGAACGAGCTACTGGACAAGGGGTATGCACGGCTCGATGAACGAGCCAGTAATGAAAGTTCCGCTGATTTTGTGGGGGTTTGAAAATGTAAATACTGAAAACGCTAGCCTTTACGATATAGCCCCCACCATATTGAAGTTCTTTGGGATAGAAAAACCCGAAGACATGGTGGGAAAAAGCCTAATTCGATAACCAGCTGTTAGAATTAATGATAAACCGAAAGTGGAAAAGAAATAAAAGAGCTCACCTTGAGGACTGTGCAATCCTCTCGATTTCTTCCTTCTTGCTGTATGCGAAGCTCTTTGTATCCTTGTTTGCTGCTGCGATAATTTCTTCAGCCAAAGCTTCGGCATAGCTTGTCTTGTTGCGGTAGCACTTTGCTGATGCACCAAGGGCAATGTTTCTCAAAGCAACGTCAAGTCTTCTCAGTGGGGAGATATCAACTGCGATATGGTACCTAACTCCACCGAACATGACGTTTGTGGTGTCTTCCCTTGGGGCAGAGTTCTCAATTGCCTTAACAAGAACCTGGATTGGGTTCTGCTTTGTCCTCTGCTCAATGATCTTAAAGGCCTCTTTTACAACCTCATAAGCTTTAACTTTCTTGCTCATTAATGAGCGGTGTTCTCTCCTCATGAAGTGGCCGCCTACTTTGTAGCTTGAAGCACCGCTTCTCATGACTTTGTTTATAAGTCTCTCAACCACATGGACATTGGCCTTACCGAACTGCTTCTTAGCGTGCCTTCCGTGGTTGTGTGGGAGAATTCTTGGTTCAAGGTTAATATAAGGTCTGAGTGATGGATCCTCAACTACTACATCCTCAACGCTCCATCTTCCGAAAACCTTAAGGTCTTTTGGGACAAAAAATCTCTCTTCCAATGGTTTAGCCATGAGCATCACCTTCTTGGCTTTTCTTTTCTACCCTTAACTATTTCTTTGAGGGATGTTCTGTTAACCATGACAACCTTGTATCTAATTCCTGGAATGTCACCTACAGCTCCACCCTTTGGACCACCAATTCCCTCTATGATAACTTCATCGTGCTCGTCAATGTGCTTGATAGCACCGTCACCTGGTGTGAACGCTGTAACTACCTTACCGTTCTTGATGAGCTGGACTCTAACAGCTTTTCTCATACCTGAGTTTGGCTGCTTAGCCTCAACTGCAATCTTTTCAAGGACAATTCCTCTCGCCTGTGGTGCACCTTCAAGCGGGTCGCTCTTTTCCTTGAGCCTGAGTACTCTTCTTTTGTAAGTTATGTCGCTCCACCTAAACTTCTTTCTCTTAAGCTTGAGCTTTCTTCCAGCAAATTCTCCGTAAGGAGCTTTCTTTCCAGCCATGATCATCACCTCAAATTACCACGACTTCCTCAATCCCGTGGTGCCTCTCCATTAATTCTTTGACGAGATTTATGTTTTGCCCCCCTCTACCTATCGCCTTGGGCTTATCCCTTTGAGTCACATCAAGGAGGGCAACTTTTTTCCCATCTTTCTTTTCAGTTATGTGAACTTTTTTAATCCTTACGCCCATTGTTTTATAAATGTTCTTGAGGAATTCTTCCGGATCCTCTGAATGTTCTATGAGCTCAATGTCCTTCCCCAACATTCCCTGTATTCTCTTAACGTTGCTGCCCCTCTTGCCTAATGCCAAACCCATTTCTCCCTTCTTGATGACAAATATTAAGCGATTCCTTGCTGAGTCAATTAAGCAGTCGAGCACTGTTGCTCCTGTAAAGCTCTCAAAGAGTGCAATGTACTTTATCTGGTCTGTGTTTAGCTTGAGTGGCATGCTCACTTACCTCCAGCAAGTGCAAGTATTTTGCTCTCTCCAGGCTCTACTATTGCCAAGGATGCAATCACGAAGGGCTTACCGAGCATTGTACCCAGCTCAACGCTTGTCCCCTCGAACTCATAAACTGGAATGTTGCTGAGCTTTGCGTAGTAGTTAATATCATCCTTGATTTCCTTTGGTGCGTTTTTAGCAACAATGATGAGCTTTGCACCACCAGTCTTGGCAAGCCTAACTGTTTCATTTGAACCGATGACAACTTTTCCTGTCTCAAAGGCTTTTCTAAGCTCAAATGCCAAATCCATTACCTACACCTCCTTACTCTTCTTCTATGGGTTTTTTAATCGGTAACTTCATTGCCAGTTTAACGATTCCCGTTCCAACCGGAACGGGTTGGCCAATTAACACGTTTTCAACCACACCGTTGAGGGGGTCAACTTCTCCCCTTTCGGCAGCTTGAAGTAAGTGTTGAACGGTAATCTCGAATGCAGCTCTAGCGAGCACACTTGCCTTTGTACCAACCACACCATGTCTTCCAATGGGTCTCACAATACCATCGAGGGTCATCATATCGGCGACGAGCATGATGTGTCTAACATCAACCTCAAGACCCTGCTCTTGCATCGTTCTTGTTATTTCTTCGATAATGGCATTTCTTGCCGCTTCAATGCCAAGTACTTCTGCTATTTCGTGGATGTTGTTTGTCCTTGTCCTCGTCGGGTCAACGCCAGGAACTTTGAGTACCTGTTTGAAGTTTGAGCCCTCTGTATAGATGACGTATTCATCGCCCTCTTTTCTGATAATTGTTTTTCCTACGCCTGAGAGTCCTTTCAAGCGATGCTTTTTAACTTTATCGGCGAGCCTTCTTAATGTTGAAACATTTTTAGCTTTTTTCAATCTGATTATCACTGTATACCCATCAATTTCGATTTCTGCGGCCTTGAATGAGCGTTCAAGCTTTGCTTGGATCTTCTCCATTGTTAAACCGCTTTTCTCAAGGCGTTCTGGGTCAATATCAACTACAAATTCCATATTAAGTACATCAAGCGTCATACTTCTGGCAAGATTCTCAAGGGTGGTTCCTTCAATTCTTCTCGCAACTTCACGAGCTTTCTCTGGGTCATATCTGTGTTCTTCATCAAGGTAAACGGTCATAATTGGAGTTGAGGGGTTCTTTCTTGCATCGACAATCTCAATGATTCTTGGAAGACCGAGGGTAACGTTAATTTCAGCAACACCCGCATAGTGGAAGGTGTTAAGGGTCATCTGTGTAGATGGCTCTCCAATTGACTGTGCGGTAACTGTTCCAACGGCCTCTCCAGGTTCTATTAGGGCTTTTTCGTATTCCTTAACGACCTCATCAATTATTGCCTCCACTTCTGCCTTCTGCAACTTGTACTTTTCGTTGTAAGCGAGGAGCTTCTCCAAAAGCTCCTCTCTAACTCTCTCTGGCAACTGGGAGGCTTTGCTCTCTACAAGCTTTTTAATAGTTGAGCTTGAGACCATAACATCTCACCCCTTTTCCCTGAGCTTTATTAAAGTCCTCATTATCACTCTATCAACGTCTACTGTTTTTCCGCCCCAGCTCTTCATTGGGTCTACTCCGTCCTCACCGTAGCGGAACTGCACTATAATTCCAGTTGGGTCTCTTACTGTTCCGTCGTAGTCTACCTTGAGATCCTGGAGGGCGTTTATTAATCTACGTTGCATGTAACCGCTCTGGGCTGTTCTAACGGCTGTATCGACAAGACCTTCTCTACCACCCATTGCGTGGAAGAAGTACTCCTGCGGAGTCAATCCACTCTTGTAGGAGTTGACGACAAAACCTCTTGCCCTTGCCCCGAGGTCTCCAGGTTTAAAGTGACTCAACACTCTGTTTCTGTAACCTCTGTAGAGTCTCTTACCTCTAATCGACTGCTGTCCAAGCATAGCGGCCATCTGGGTGATGTTGAGGATCTTACCTCTTGCTCCAGTTTTGGCCATTATAACGGTATGGTTGTTCATACCCAGATACTTCTCAGCAACTTTACCCGCGTTATCTCTGGCCTCTGACAACACGGCCATTATCTTGCTCTCAAGGGTCTCTTCGAGGGTTTTACCGGGCAATGGTTCAAGTTCACCGTTCTTGTATGCCTCTATTAGCCTTTGAACCTTGTCCTCTGCCTCCATTATTATCTCTCTAATTCTTGCTTTCGCCTCATCGGGAAGGTCTTCGTCATCTATTCCGGTTGTGAATCCTTTGTGAGTAATGACCCATATCGCAAGCTTTGTAACCTGGTCCAAGAACTGCCTAGCCCTCTCAACACCGTACTCTCTGACTATAATGTCAAGGATTCTTCCGTCCTCTCTACCATAAGCTTTCTTGTCTATTGCACCGCTCAGCAGTTTTCCATTGCGGATGTAAACAAAGCCATCTGTGGCAACCTCTCTAATCTCTTCTTCACTGGGCACCAGCTTCTCTTCAATGAGCTTTTCAATGGGTTCACATTGAGATGGATCGTCACAAAGCTTGTTGCGGTACCAGATTGTTAGGTCATCCGGCAATAAGAGGGAGAATATAGTCTTTCCACTCCAGTACTCAACGCCGTTTTCTACCTTATCTGGTTTTGGAAGCTCCTTCACATCAACACCTGCAAACATCAACATCTGCTCAACTTCGTATTTCGTGAAGTATGCCCCTTCTCTTGTCAGCAGATAGCCACCGGATATGTGATCTTGAATTCCACCTATTATTGGTCCTCCGTATCTTGGGGAGAGAATATGATTTTGTACTTCCATAAGGATCTTAGCCTCAGCCTGTGCCTCTTCCGTTTGTGGGACGTGGAGGTTCATCTCGTCTCCATCGAAATCAGCGTTATAGGGAGGACAGACTGCAAGGTTAAGTCTAAACGTCCTGTAGGGCATTACTCTAACTCTGTGAGCCATAATACTCATTCTGTGAAGGGAGGGCTGTCTGTTGAAGAGAACTATATCTCCATCGAGAAGGTGCCTCTCAACTGTCCATCCAATATCAAGCATCTTGGCTATTGTTTCTCTATTGCTTTCCATAAGGCGGATTCTTCTTCCCTGCGGGTCTAGCACATAGTTAGCTCCTGGGTACTTCTCAGGGCCGTTGAGAACCATCTTTTTCAGCTTTTCAATGTTGAACTCGGTTACCTTTTCTGGGACGGTGAGCTCCATCGCAACGACCATTGGCACGCCAACTTCGTTTATACTTATCATTGGGTCTGGGCTGATAACAGTTCTTGCAGAGAAGTTAACACGCTTACCGCTAAGGTTCTTCCTGAATCTTCCCTCTTTACCCTTAAGTCTTTGAGCGAGCGTCTTGAGTGGTCTTCCGCTCTTGTGCTTTGCAGGTGGAATTCCGGAAGTTTCATTGTCAAAGTATGTGGTCACGTGATATTGAAGGAGATCCCATAGGTCTTCGATAATGAGTTGCGGAGCTCCAGCTTCTATGTTTTGTTTCAAACGAGCGTTAATTCTTATTATGTCAACAAGCTTGTGCGTTAGGTCATCTTCAGCTCTTATACCGCTTTCAAGGGTAATTGACGGCCTCACATTAACTGGAGGAACGGGCAGAACTGTCAAGACCATCCATTCCGGTCTTGATTTCTCGGGATCAAG
>LGET01000253.1 GCA_001507935.1 Thermococcales archaeon 44_46 | reverse complement strand
CCTAGAATGTCCTCAAGCTCTATTGCCAGTTCAGGCTCAGCTGTGGGCATTATCCTTATGCTTCTCTGCAGAAGAGTTACCTCGCTCCCGGCCCTCGCAAAGATCTGGGCGAATTATAAGGCTTGGGCTCTCCCACCGATGATTACAACTGAGTCAGGAGCCTTTTCAATTTCAAGTGCCTCAATATGGGTCAGAATTCTGTCCTTAACGTCTTCAACACCGTCTATAGTTAAAATTCTTGGCTTTGCACCCGTTGCTATGAGAGCTTTCTTAAATTTAATCTCCCTACCATCTACTACAATTCTATGATTCGACTTAAACCTTCCTGAACCGTTGATATAGTCAACGTGCTCTAGACTCTCCAGAACTTTCTCATACTTCTCTCTCCTTAGCTTTTTTACGAGTTCATCCTTTCCGTCCAGCAGTTTTCTAAAGTCAAACTCCTTAAGGGTGAAGCCTAAGCCGGAGTAATGATTCACTAACGCCCTTTTCTTAAGCTCCAGGGAGGTTAGGAGATACTTAGTAGGAACACAGCCAACGTTTACACACGTCCCTCCAATCGGGCCTCGGTTGACCATGAGAGTCTTTACATCAAGCTCATCCGCTTTTAAAGCCGCAGCAAAGCCCGCCGCTCCGCCTCCAATAATAACAAAATCGTATTCGTTCATCATGTTGTACCTCCACTAACAAAAAATCTGATTCTAGTGCACCAAAAGATTAAGGGCGAAAAAGATCAGTGGCAGCATCCATGTCTTCCGTGGCCATGTTCGTGGGAATGCTTTCCATGTTCGTGTTCCATCTCTTCCCCTTTAATGTATTCTTCCGGGTTAGCTTCAAATTCAGCCTTGCATTCAGGGGAGCAGAAGTAGTAAACTTTGCCATTATATACTGCTTTAAGTTCAGTTCCTTCACTAACTTCCATTCTACATACCGGATCAATGGGCATTTACTCCACCTCAACTTCGTAGCCGTATCGCTCTATTGCCCTTACAATGTCTTCAAGCCTTGTCTTTTCAGGATCGAACTCAACAACGGCAGTCTTCTTCTCAAGGCTGACCTCTCCCTTAGCTCCAACACTCTCAATTGCCTTGCTTATCCTCATAACACAGTGCTGGCAACTCATATTAGGTATTTTCAATATAGCTTTCATCATTTTGCCATCACCAGAATTACCTTAGAATAGAACATTTATTGCCCTTATCTTTTTCAAAGTGGGAAAAAGTAATCAAAAAAGTTTTAAAAATTGAAATTACAGGGACTCGATAATTTTGATAACCCTTTCCTCCATGGGCTTCATGAGCTTAACTACTTCTTCCCCTGCTATCTTCCATGCCACACTGGGCAAAGTAACGCCAAGGTAGTTTCCGTCCTCTCTGCGGTAGCCAAAGCCCGTGCAGGGGAGCAAAGCTCCTATGTTTGGGTCTATCTTCACAAGCTCTGCCACGAGCTCTTTGTCACATATGAATAGGAGATGATAGTCCGCGACAATCCCGTCTTCCCTCTCCACTATCGCCACAGGTATTCGCTCCCCTATCAGGAGGAAGCCCTCCCCTTCGAGCCTCTTCTTGAAGCGCTCCCAGAGGAAGTCAAGGTCTTCCTCGAACTTCCTCACGTAGTAGAACACGCTCACACCTCCAGGAACATCTTCCTGTCGCTCGTCTCGACCATTATGCACTTCTCAAAGCTGTACTCAACTCCGGCTTTTTCCAGGAACTCCCTTATCTCCTCGCTCTCTGCACCGGGCTGGAACCAGAGCCGTTTGAAGCCCGCTTCAACGGCTTCCTTTGCCACCTGCAGGCCGACCTTCGGCGGCACGACGAAGACTATAACATCAACGTCCCTAGGAAGCTCCTTGACACTCCTGTAGCACTTCACGCCCTCGATTTCGTCGTACTTCGGGTTAACCGGGAGAACTTCAAACCCCTTGCCCAGCAGGTCTTTGAGGATTATGTTCCCGTATTTGGTCGGGTTTGGAGTTGCCCCAACCAGCGCTATCTTCCTGAACTCCTTCGCGTTCATTTCTCTCACCAAGCTTGAATTGTCGTTCACCCTTTTTATACGTTTTTGGACAAAAATGTGTAAAGGAGAATCATCTGGTGCTTTTTAATCTGGAATTCCTTGGAGCTAAGGAAGGCTCTTTGCCATATGCCCTCAGCACTAGGTAGAGGCCAAAGATTAGGTAGCCGAACTGGACTATAACCCTTCCCCACTCCATCTTAACCGAGTAGCCGAAGAGGACCGCGAAGATTGAGCCGATGGCCCCCTTGTGGTGGAA
>LGET01000252.1 GCA_001507935.1 Thermococcales archaeon 44_46 | reverse complement strand
ATGCTGTAATCCACTTTTATCGGCCGTATTAAAGCAGCGATGCCGATTACCATGAGGATGTCGAGTATATTGGCTCCTACAACGTTGCCAACACTTATGTTGGGGATTTTTTTCAGCGTTGCAGTTAAAGAGTTTGCCATCTCCGGAAGAGAGGTACCGATTGAGACCAAGGTAAGGGCTATAACCACTTCTGGAATTCCAAATGCTCTGGCGATTTTTACAGCGCTTTCAACAACAAGTCTAGCCCCAAAAACAACCACAAGTCCGCTTGCGAACAAAATTACAACATCTTTCTTGGGATTTCCTCTACCCTCTTTAACTTCTTCCAGCGTTACATGCTTCTTATAGAGGTAATAGAGGAATCCCAGATATATTAGGATCAGCGTTAACCCTTCAATCCTAGAAATTACGAGATCCTTCATTAAAATCCACGCGTAAAATGTCACGCCAATCATAAAAAGGGCGTTCTTCCAGGCTATTTCATCAACATCAAGCGGCATGATGAGAGCAGACAAACCCAGGATTAGGGCTATGTTTGCTAGGGCACTCCCTATAGCGTTTCCGAGGGATATGTCGCTGAAGCCTTGATACGCAGCTATCGCAGAAGTCGTGACCTCTGGCAGAGTTGTGGCAACGCTGGCCAGCACTAGGGCAATTATGAACTCGCTAACTCCAAAGCCTTTTGCGACTCTTGTGGCAGCCTCAACAAAAAGGTCGCTCCCTTTTATCAGCATAATCAGTCCCAGGACAAAGGCTCCAAAAGTTATGATATACTCTTCCATCTCACATCCCGAAAGATATTGGGGGGCTAATTTTAAAGCCTTTGGGTGAAAACCCTAAAATACAACATAACTCCAAACTAAGGTGAGGTGAGAGGTATGGATATTGCCAAGTATATGGACCACACAAACTTAAAACCCTACGCCACCAAGGAAGACATAATAAAGCTTTGTGAAGAGGCAAAGAAATACGGCTTTTATGCAGTTTGTGTCAACCCATACAGGGTAAAGCTCGCAAAAGAACAGCTAAAAGGTACAGATATCAAGGTTGCGAGCGTAATTGGATTCCCCCTTGGAGCCACTCCCACGGAGGTAAAGGTCTTTGAGGCAAAGAAAGCCCTAGAAGATGGTGCGGATGAGCTTGATATGGTCATTAACATTGGTGCGTTAAAGGATAAAGATTACGAGTACGTTAAAAACGACATATCAGAGGTTGTAAAGGTTGCCCATGAGAAAGGGGCTGTAGTGAAGGTTATAATTGAAACTTGCTACCTCACTGACGAAGAAAAAGAGGTAGCATGTAAGCTCGCCATGGAAGCCGGGGCGGATTTTGTCAAAACTTCAACGGGATTTGGAACTGGAGGAGCAACCGTTGAAGATGTCAAGTTAATGCGCAGGGTTGTTGGGGATAAGCTTGGAGTAAAAGCTGCTGGAGGTATAAGAACTTACGAGCAGGCTTTGGCAATGATAGAAGCAGGGGCAAATAGAATAGGCACATCAAGCGGTGTGAAAATCGTAGAAGGGGCTAGAAATGGGTGAAACCTTGGAGCTCTTAAGGACTGTTATAAAAGAGATTCGAGAAGATGGGTTTGAACCAAAGGTGGCGCTTGTAGGTCCAAAGTTTGCTGAAAAAGCCGCAAAAGAATTGAAAACTCTTGGATTGAATGTTTATGTAATAAAAGAGCTTAATTGCGACGCAATAATTGCCGACCCAAGATTCCTCGGGCATCTCCGAAAAGCCTCACGCAGAATATCGCTCGAACCCTTAAGGGAAGAAAAGGAGATGTGGGAGGAGATAAGGGAAATTGGAGAACTCTAAATCTGAAGTGATACAAGCATGTCCTTGACCCTTCTCTTTATTACATGCCCTACTCCACCACCCACGATAATTCCGGTGACAGCTTGGAGGGTATTCCCTGGAACCTCTGCTATGGCTCCTCCCCATCCATAGAAGTAAACCTCAACGGAGAAATATCCCAGGACCATTAGGGCTCCACCAAGGATTGTAGCTAGGAGGATTGTTGTAAAGTCGTCTTTCTTTGAAGTTAGGTATCCAACGACGAATCCCTCTACTCCTTTTATAACTAAAGTGAACGGTGCCCAATGTGCATAGCCAGTAATTAAATCTGCCATTGCGGAACCAAATCCCCCGGCGAATGCTCCTATTGTGGGGCCAAAGAGGACTGCCACAAGCATTACCATGCTGTCTCCAACGTTGATATATCCCTTCGTTAAGGGTGTGGGCACCTGAATAATCATCGTTACTACTGCTACCAAAGC
>LGET01000251.1 GCA_001507935.1 Thermococcales archaeon 44_46 | reverse complement strand
GTTTCTTTGACAACTCTTCTGTCTATATCGAGGGCCTTGGCTATCTTTGTGTATGGCACTTCTATATTTCCGCATTTTATCTTCATGTCGTCCGAGACTTTGAGGCCGTATTTCAACAGCAGCTTTGCTATTTGTTTTCTGACTGGATACTCATCAAAGTAGTGCTCAAGTTTGCCCCACATTTTCCCCACCCCTGTTCATAATAGTTCATCATTAGACCATTTGCTACAAAAGTATTAAAATGTTTCCATGCAGAACTGTGTCCAATTATATTTTATAAATTTTGCTAAAATTTTAAAAGACCATGCCATTAAAGGGGAACGTGATGAGAATAAAGCTTCCAAATTCGTATTTCGAGGAAGTTGACAATAGCATAAGATTAATCTGGAGAAACACCCTCTATGCTGATTTTGAAAAAGCCCTCCTTGAAAAGGCCATTAGAAGAAAATTTAGAATTAAACCCGAAATTCATGTTGAAGACGGATATCTTGTAGTGAATATGGAAAACGAAGAGATTGAAAAATTCATTGCCTTCTTCATTCAGAGCCACCTCGGAGAATTTTTAAGGAGCAGGTACACGAGAAGAAAAGTGGTATACATCCACGAAGGGATGGAAGTGCCTCTTTTGGGATATAATGGATTTGGTTTAATAGATAGGGGAACGAATCTAATTCAAATCAGAGGCTCAACTGGGTGTAATGTCTCATGCATCTTCTGCTCTGTTGATGAGGGACCATACTCAAGAACTCGGCTTCTTGACTACGTTGTTGATATTGACTATCTGTTGAAGTGGTTCGATGAGGTTGCCAAGTTTAAGGGCAAAGGTCTGGAAGCCCATTTAGACGGGCAGGGAGAACCTCTGCTATATCCGTTCATTGTAGAACTCGTCCAAGGGCTTAGGGAAAACCCGAACGTTAGTGTAATTTCGATGCAGAGCAATGGGGTGTTGCTAAACGATAGGCTAGTTGAAGAGTTGGCAGAGGCGGGACTTGACAGGATAAACCTCTCAATTCACTCCCTCGACCCCGAAAAGGCAAAAATGTTAATGGGGATGAAAGACTACGACCTCAACCATGTTTTGGAGATGGCCGAGGCACTTGTAAATGCCGGGATTGACGTTCTTTTAGCTCCAGTAATAATTTTTGGAATAAACGATAATGAAGCGGAGGCATTTATAGAATTTGCAAGAAAAATTGGCGCTGGGAAAAGATGGCCTGCTTTGGGCTTCCAGAACTACGTCCCCTACAAGTTTGGGAGACATCCCACAGTGAAGTTTCTATCGTTTAAAGAATTTTATACATGGCTGAGAAACCTTGAAGAAAAAACCGGGATGAGACCGCTTGTCTTAAGGCCCGAACACTTTGGGATGCACAGGAGAAGGTTTATTCCCCTACAGTTCCACATCGGAGAAGTTGTCAAAGTAAAAGTCATCCTCCCGGGAAGAATCAAAGGAGAAATGCTCGGAACTGCAAGGAATAGGTTAATAGAGATAATAAACACGAACGCAAAAGTTGGCGAGGAAATTAAGGTCAAAATAGTGAGAACAAGGCACGGAATCTACGTTGGGACTCCTGTTTAGAAAAATTTATTAATTTCCAGCTCTACGAAGATCTTTGGGAGAGTTAGATGAAGCGTTCATATATTGCCGCACTTATTGGAATAATAATCGTAGCTTTTATTTTTGGGAATTTTGCATTTATCAAGTCAAAAACAGAAAGAGGAGCCTCAGTAGGAGCGGGGAGATCCTGTGGAAACGTAACCGTCAAAGATGGCTTTTGCATCTACCCAAATTCCAATTTTGGAAGGCTTGTAGCGGAGGAACTAAAAGCCAGAGGGGAAAAAGTTGTAATGCTTGAATCCCCTACAAAGTGCAACGGGCAATTTTTAGCGGTGTGGGTTGAAGAAGTAAACATCACATACACCCCGTTCTTCTCAAAAGGCAGTGCAAAAGTGCGCTTCATCTATTCCAGCACCGGCGATCCAAGTCACTATCTAAGGTACGAAAACGCCACGGATAAGGAAAGGGAGTTTATTACCTTCATAATAAACAATTCTGAAGTCGAGGCTTCGGGAGAGATAATAGTAAACGACAACTCCAAGGGATTGATGAGCTTCATGGGATACCAGAGGTATCTACTAAAGCAAGCAGCAGCCACTATAGTCAACAGGGTGCAAAAAATTGCTCTCGACAATATAGAATGTCCAAACTCATCTTAATTCTCCACTTAACAAAACTTTAATATATCTCCAGAATAATCACTACCGGTGATACACAATATG
>LGET01000004.1 GCA_001507935.1 Thermococcales archaeon 44_46 | reverse complement strand
TAAAAATACGATCTGCGGTGGGGAAAATGGTTAAAGCTGCCCTCCCAACTTCAAAAGGTGGACTTGATGAGAGGGTGCATGAAAGCCTCGTAAGGGCAGAGACTTTCACGTTGGTGGAACTTGAGGATGGAGAAATCAAGGATGTAAAAGTTCTGGAAAATCCCTATAAGGATGAACCTTATGGTGCAGGCTCCAAGGTTGCCCTATTTCTGGTTAACCTGGGAGTAAACGTCCTCTTGACACCTATGGACTGTCCCAAGGGAAAGGCAATACTTGAGGCAGGAGGGGTTAAAATAATCAAAGTAAAACCGGGAAAACGGGTAGAAGAAGTAATCAAGAGTCTCCAAAGTAGCTTATAGCCCCCGTTGGGCATATCCTTTGGCAACCCCTGCAGAACTCCACGCACTCCTCTGGTTTTATCACTTTGGGCTTGCCCTCGGAGGCATCGTAAACCCCATGGGGGCAGAAGTTTGCACAAGTTAAGCAGCCGGTGCACTTGTCATAGTCGATTATGGGATACCAGTTGTCTGCCATTTTCATCCCTCCTGAGTATCAACGCTCATGGCTTCATTAATTGCTCTCCTCCCCATTCCGTAAGCTAGAACTACCTCGGCATTGTGTTCCTTGATAAAGTTCGGCAAATCTCCTGGACTATGTTCATCAAAGGGCACTTCAACAACCTCTACGTTCTTTGTTTTTCCCTCTTCAACATCAACAAAAACAAAATACTCAGCCCTTCCAAAGTGCCTACTTACGTTGCTTTCTAAGCCCCTGTTATCCTCGGCGGGTATTGCAATTCTCATGTACATCACCAAAAATGGATGAAGTTTGATGCATATAAAGTTTGTGCATATGCACAGAAATCATAATAGGAAAGCTTATCAGATTTGAGAGCGTATATTATTTGAGGGATATCCATGACCGAGATAAAGCACGTAAAAATCGGAGAGGATAAGTTTAGGATTACGGAGGAGGAAGTTGCCAGAAGGGAGCTTAAAGTTACAAAGATAAGTGACGACGTCATTCAGGTGCAGGAAGAAGTTCATGGCATTATAGCCCTTGTGGGTGCTGTAAGCAGCGTTAACATCAAGAAAGAAGAGCTTAAAGAACTTATAAAGGTCGCAAAAGAGGAATTCGGCTGGACTGATATCTGCTGAACCTTTTACCCTTTTCTTCTTTGGTATCATTGGGAGTGATATATTTTATGGTGGTAAAATTTTATAAGATCGAAAGTAAACGTATTATTGGTGATGTCACATGGCAGTTGGAGAAAAGATAACTATCAGCGTGATAAAGGCTGATATTGGGGGATGGCCGGGACACTGCAAGGTTCATCCAGCCCTTATCGAGAAGGCTAATGAGCTTTTGGGTAAGGCAAAAGAAGAGGGGACAATAATTGATTTCTACGCCACATACTGCGGCGATGATTTGCAGCTTATCATGACGCATAAGCACGGTGTTGACAGTGAGAAAATACACGGTCTAGCTTGGAACGTGTTTAAAGAAGCAACTGAGATAGCAAAAGAGCTCGGTCTCTACGGGGCTGGCCAGGATTTGCTTAAAGATGCCTTTAGTGGGAACGTTAGAGGAATGGGCCCAGGAGTGGCCGAGATGGAGATTACCCTGAGAAAAAGCGAGCCTATCGTTACATTCCACATGGATAAGACAGAGCCGGGAGCATTTAACCTGCCGATCTTTAGGATGTTTGCCGATCCCTTCAACACTGCTGGACTGGTCATTGATCCCCACATGCATATGGGCTTTAGATTTGAGATATGGGACATAAAGGAGCACAAAAAGGTTATTATGAACTCCCCGGAGGAGCTTTACGACATTTTGGCACTGATAGGTGCAAAGTCGAGATACGTAATAAAGCGCGTGTATCCAAAGAAAGGGCACAAGCTTCCTGAAGATGAGCCGGTTGCCGTTATAAGCACCGAAAAGCTTTACGAAATTGCTGGCGAATACATAGGAAAAGACGACCCAGTGGCAATAGTAAGGGCTCAAAGCGGTCTCCCTGCCCTTGGAGAAGTCTTGGAGCCATTTGCATTCCCACACTTGGTAAGTGGATGGATGAGAGGAAGTCACAACGGCCCAATAATGCCCGTTCCCCTCAAGTATGCAACCCCATCGAGATTCGATGGACCTCCAAGGGTTGTAGCGTTGGGATGGCAGATCAACAAGGATGGAAAGCTGATAGGTCCAGTTGACCTCTTTGAGGATGTTGCATTTGACGAGGCAAGAAAGAAGGCATTGGAGATTGCAGATTACATAAGAAGACATGGACCCTTTGAACCACATCGCTTACCGCTTGAGGAGATGGAATACACAACTTTGCCAGGTGTTTTAGAGAAGCTTAAGGACAGATTTGAGCCGATTTGATCTTCCTTTGCTAATCTTCTTTTTTTTGGTTCTAAAGAATCTATGAAATTCACTTGCATTATCCAAAAATCTTAAATAATTTGCTCTTTTACATAACACTCAGAGTGATATGGGAGGGAGGGATATGAGGTTTTCAGTGCTTAAGATAAACCTCGATGAAAAGAAAGTTGAAAGTGAAGAATTTGAGCGGGAGGGTATTTATGGCATAATTGATTATGCCTTGTACTTGCACGATGAAGTTTATAAGACCCACGAGCTCAAAAATCCCTATGATCCGAGGAACGTCATGATTTTTGGAAAAGGGCCTTTTGCTGGTTCTGTTCTTCCGGGCGCTCATAGAATGACTTTTGTTTACAGATCGCCTCAGTACGGAGGGGTTTTCCCATCAACTATGGGCGGTGCGGCTTATCAGTTTCAGAGGGTTGGAGTAGATTTTGTGGTTCTTGAGGGCAAAAGGGAAAAGCCCACAGTAATAGTGCTTTCCAATGACGGAGAAAACCTGAATGTTGAGCTCCACGAGATAGAGCTTGAAAAGGTAATCGAAATATGGAAGGATTACAAAGGGGAAGAGGGAGTTTATGCTCTCACTCAATACCTCATAGATAACTTCCATGACAAGTTTGATGGAATGGAGTATAGAATAGCTTGTGTTGGGCCTGCTTCTCTAAATACGCACATGGGAGCAGTGTTCTCTCAAACTTTGAGAAACGGCAAGAGAGTTGTCGGAAGTGAGGATTGGGCTGCTAGGGGAGGAACTGGGAGCGTTTTGTTGAGGGCTCATAACGTTGTTGCCATAATATTTGGAGGAAAGGCAAGGAAGAAGTTTCCAAAAGAGGACATAAGCAATATAAGGGTGGCAAAGCCGATAGTGGAGGGCATTCACAAGAAACCTATGAATGAAGTCATATCGGAAAAAACTGTGAAATACAAGTACAACCCCAAGCTCAAGACGGGAGGAACCTTTGGAGGGAACTATCCAGCCGAAGGAGATTTCGTGCCCATACTAAACTGGCAGATGCCATATATCCCAAAAGAAGAGCGTATTAAGATCCACGAGAACATAATGAAATACTACTGGGAGCCCTTTAACAAAGAGGCGATAGAAACTAAAAACTGGACTAACTGTGGGGAACCCTGTCCAGTAGTGTGTAAGAAATACGCCAACGGTCACCACATAGAGTACGAGCCGAGAGAAGCTAATGGGCCTTTAAGCGGTGTGATAACCCTTAGGGCAAGCGATATAAGCGTTCACGCTGTTGATGCCATGGGGTTTGATGCGATCAGCTTTGGAGGTACCGCTGCGTGGGTTTTGGAACTGGTTTATAGAGGTTTGCTCAAGCCAGAAGAAGTTGGAATTAGCGACAAGCCTGAATTTGATAAGGATTCTCTTCTCTTAAAGCCCGTTGAGACTAGTGAAAAGAATGCCAAGCTTGTTGCTGAATTAGCCCACAGAGTTGCTTTTGCTGAAACGGAAATTGCCAGGATAATTGGTGAAGGCATAAGGAGGGCTAGTGAGATACTTGATGAGAAATTCAAGGATAGATTGAGCTATGGAGAAAGCTTCAAAGACTATGGAGTTTACACACCCATAGGAATAAACGGGGAGATGGTACCCACTATGTACTGGGCTATTGGGAACTACATTCCTTTACCAATCCAAGGTCGCTACTGGACTTTCTATCAGTTTGGAGTATTCTTAGAGCCTGAAGAGCTTGCAAATAAGATAGTCGTCAGTGCCCTTTATGAATACTGGTACGACAACGTTGGTTGGTGTCGCTTTCACCGTGGATGGGCAAAGCCTGTGTTGAAGGCACTCTTTATGGAAGCTTATGGGGAAAATGTGGACATGGAAGAACAGGCTAAGAAAACAATAAGAAAACTTGTTAACTTCCTCAAAAAGGCAGGTTATGAGCCGGTATTCTGGGATTCAATGAGGGTTATAGACTTGGTTGCAAAAGGTGCAGAAGAGTTTGGCAACGAAAGATGGGCAGAGCAGTTTAAGAAAGACAAAGTTGTGACAGCAAAGGAGTACCTTAGAAGGGTTTTGGCAGAATACAGCAGAATTTTGGGAGTTGATTGGACGCTTTAATTTTTCACTTTGTCTTGTCTAAAAAAGAGGTGGTAAAAGATGTTGAAGGAGCCGATTATAGCCATAAATTTTAAGACGTATATTGAGGCCACCGGAGAGAGGGCTTTAAAAATAGCCAAGGCGGCAGAAAAAGTTTACAAGGAGACGGGGATAACAATAGTCGTGGCGCCCCAGTTGGTTGATCTTTATAGAATCGCTCAAGAAGTTGAAATTCCGGTCTTTGCTCAACATATAGACCCGATAAAACCCGGAAGCCATACCGGGCACGTTTTGCCGGAGGCAGTAAAAGAGGCCGGAGCCGTTGGGACTTTACTCAACCACTCCGAAAACAGAATGATCCTTGCGGATTTGGAAGCTGCAATAAGAAGGGCTGAGGAAGTCGGCTTAATGACAATGGTCTGCAGCAACAACCCTGCAGTTAGCGCGGCAGTTGCCACTCTAAATCCGGATTACGTTGCTGTTGAGCCTCCAGAGCTGATCGGCACTGGAATTCCAGTCAGCAAGGCAAAGCCTGAAGTGATAACCAACACAGTGGAGCTCGTTAGGAAGGTAAACCCAGAGGTTAAGGTTCTTACTGGGGCCGGTATCTCAACGGGAGAAGATGTGAAGAAGGCTCTAGAATTGGGGACTGTTGGAGTTCTCTTGGCAAGCGGTGTCACAAAAGCCAAAGACCCAGAAAAAGCAATAAGAGACCTCGTATCGCTGATAATTTAATCTTTAACAATCATTATCTCCGCTTCAATGTCCTCTAGAGATGCGTTCCATCCTCCCACTACATACCTTTTTCCATCTTTTGTTTCAACTGTTATGTTTGAGATAACCTTTCCTTCATTTTCAAAGAAGTCAACTATCCTTCCAATTAAATGGACGGGTTCTTGGGTCTTCACGAACTTTCCGTGTACTTCTATCTCACTTCCAATTAGGTTGTGATCCCTTATGTCCTCCACGAGAGCTCTAATATGTATGTAGCTCTTTGGAAGCTTTATCCTTTTTTCTTTTTTCTTATAGACTAGTTCTCCAGTGGGCCACAGTGCATGGTAAAAGTATCTATCGAGCATGAAAAGGAGATTTTTGTCCATTATTATTAAGGCGTAGCCCCTTATTGTTTGTTCTTTTGATTTGAACGCTTCGGGGGGAGCGTAAATGCCCAGATTTTTGTCTTGTATTACTATTGTTGGGTCCTCTACTTCTCTTACCTTAATTTTGTCTGCAATTTTTGGAACTTCCTTCTTTCCATACAAAAAGAGGTCAATTGTGACTTCCTTGTTTTTTGCCTTTAAAAATGGTGCCAGCTTTTCCAAAAGTTGTGAAGGAATTGCAAGGGAAAGGTGGTACTGGGCGTTCTTTATTGCCTCTGTTATGTAGTTCTCCAATGTTGTTTTGCTTTTTACTACTATTACCTCTCTCCGGCTTTCGTGGGGGGTGTACATGGCTTTTAATTCTTTTTTTGCGAGCTCTACCTTTTTCAGGTAGCCCTTTTCCATTTCGTCGAAAACTTTTTCCGGATCGAGTGGAACTATTTTCTTTGGCCTTTCACTTGTTATTGCAACAAAGCCCTTGCTCATTAAACTCCGCACAACGTCGTATATTCTTGGCTGGGGAACTTTTGAGAGGGAGGCGAGATCGCCTGCTGTGAGGGGTCCTTGCTTGATTAAAGTAAGGTATGCATTTACCTCATATTTGTTCAATCCCAACTCCTTCAAGAGCGCCTTGAGCTCGCCTTCCTCCATTTGCTCTCCCTCATATTATGGCTTTTTCAGTGTCCTTGTCAAATACGTGGATGTTATCCAAGTCAATAACTATTTTAACCTTACTCCCGACCTCAAGGGGTATGTGGCCTGGGAGCTTTACCTTTATGATTTGGCCGCTTCCTATATTGGCATGGACGATCGTGTCTGTTCCCAAAGCCTCAATAAAATCTACTGTTCCCTCTATTGTTGTGCTTCTCTTCACGTGCTCTAGAGATGAGATACCTTCTATAGTCATGTGTTCAGGTCTTATACCGAAGACAACTGTTTTGTCGATATACCTCTCTAGGAGCTCTTTAAAGTCCCTTGAAAGTGGAATCTCAAACCCTTCTCCCTCTAGGATAATGGAGTCATCCTTCTCTTTAACACTCACCTCAAGTAAGTTCATCTCCGGAGCGCCTATGAACGTTGCAACGAATATCGAGTTGGGCTTCAAATAAACCTCCGTTGGAGGTCCGACTTGAAGGAGCTTCCCTTTGTTCATTACCGCTATCCTATCTCCCATTGTCATGGCCTCAACTTGATCATGGGTAACGTATATTGTGGTGACCTTTAACTTCGTTTGGAGCTTCTTGATTTCCGCCCTCATTGTAACTCTGAGCTTAGCATCGAGGTTGGAGAGCGGTTCATCCATAAGCAGAACATCCGGTTCGACCACTATTGCCCTTGCAACGGCCACTCTCTGTCTCTGACCACCACTGAGTTGAGCGGGATATCTGTCAAGGAGCTCCTCTATTTGAAGCAGCTCCGCGGCCCATTTAACCCTTTTATCTATCTCGTCCTTTGGGTACTTTTTAATTTTCAATGGAAACGCTATGTTATCATAAACTGTCATGTGAGGCCATACAGCATAGCTCTGGAAAACCATTGATATGTTTCTGTCTTTGGGAGGAAGGTAAGTTACATCTCTCTCCCCAAACCATATCTTTCCGCCTGTTGGCGTTTCTAAGCCTGCTATCATTCTAAGCGTTGTGGTCTTACCACAACCGCTCGGTCCGAGGAGTACAAGGAATTCTCCGTCTTTTATAGTGAGATTTACCCCATCAACGGCCTTTACCCTTCCTTTATCAAAATACTTCTTGAGGTTTTCAAGCCTGACTTCCACCATTTTTAACACCTCATTTCAGTGTTATACCCCACATTGTTACCAAATACTTCCTAGCAAAGAATATGAACGTTATAGCGGGAAGTATCATGATGAATGCTGCTGCAAACTTGTAGTAATCGGGTGCTGCTCCTCCACTCGCTCCGGCCATTATTGACAAAATTTGAGCCGGTAAAGTTCTGTGGGATAGGGTTAAAATTGACGCTACAAAAACTTCGTTCCATGACATGACGAAGGTAAACATAGCCGCAGCAGCTAAGCCGGGTAATGCTAGGGGCAGGGTAATTCTGAAGAACGAACCTAACCTCGTGAGTCCAAACACCATGCCTGCTTCCTCAAGCTCGGTTGAAACACCTGCAAAGATGCTTGAGGTTATTAAGACTACAAAGGGAAGCGCCATTGCCGTATGGGCAAGTGCAACCCCTAATAATGTATCAATGAGGTTGAGCTTTATGTAAAGGATTACGAGGGGAATTGCCATCACAGGTATTGGGAACATTCTAAGAGCCACTATCGACAGCTTTATGGTGTCCTTTCCGGGGAAGATAAACTTTGCAACTGCATAACCAGCAGGAATTCCAAAGGCGAAGCTTATTGCTATTGTGATAAGTGCAACAATAACGCTGTTTTTAATTCCATCTAATGCTCCGAGCGTGAAGAGAAGGGTTTTGACGTATTTTATTGTGAAGCTTGTTGGGATGACCTTCTTCGGATCGTAATAGTCTTTTGGAAGAGCAAAGCCATAAAGCGTTGAGATTATTATCGGGATTACTATCCAAGCAACTACAGTAAAAATAAACGCATAGAAGGCTAGCCTTTTTAGCATGAACTTTGTTTCTTGGTTCATCTTCTCACCTCCAGATACTCAGCCTTCATGAACTTAATATAGAGTGCTCCAAGCAACAGTGAAAGTCCCGCTATTACTAGAGCGTAAATTGATGCCACGTCGTATTCTTTGAGCTCTGTTAGCCTATAGAAACCTTCTCCAGCCAGGGTTGGGATGTCTCTTCCAGCCAAAATCCATACAATACCGAATATCTGCATTGCGAAAAGAGTCCTGATGATCAAAGCACTCTGGATGCTTGGCTTTAAGAGGGGAATCACTATCTTCCTCAGCCTTGTCCAGTAATCTGCTCCAAAGACCTCTGCTGCCTCTAGATACTCATTGCTTATCATCTGAAGTCCGGCAAGGATTATGACAAAAACTATTGATGTTGCCCTCCAGAGCTCGGCTAGAACAATAGCCAGAAACTCCATATGGCGATATTGATACCCAAAGAAGTAGATAGGCTGATGGATAAGTCCAATATTCAGAAGAAGCTTATTTAAGAATCCGCTTGGGGAGAGCATGGAATACCATATCAAACCCGCAGCTACGTCGCTTATCGTTAGCGGGATTGTAAGGGCATAAATAGTAAGATCCTTTCCTTTAAATGCCCTGTTAACAGCAAGGGCCAATATAAGGGCTAACCCAACTTGGGTTGGGACAATAACTCCCGCAAGGGCTATGGTATATTTTAAAGCCTCCCAAAAATAAGGATCGGCAAATGTTTTTCTAACAGTTGCGAGAGAAAACTGCCCATTTTGGGTAAACGCAGTATAGAGGGCTTGAACAAGGGGATATCCAACAAAAAACAGCAGATATGCAAATGCGGGTAAAATTAAAAGATAAGGAATGTAGGAGGATTTGACCTTCATGGCACCTCCCTCATGGAATCTCTTGTCCCATCTCTTGGAAGAGCTGCTTTACTTGTGGGCCGAGTTCTTTAACTACTGCTTCTGGGTCTTCGCCTTTAAGGACGATCCTTTGGAATGCAGTTCTGTAAGCGTCTGTGAACTGTCCTCCCTTTTCGCCGAGGTTTGGAATCATGGCTACAACTGCATCGGGAGTTGCTGATTGTGCAGTGACACCTTCTGCGATGACTTTAAGTGGACCTGAGGGGATTGCACCAGTTGCTTCTTGGACTGTCGGGAAGAATCCAACGTTTTCGAGGATCTTCACCTGGGTTTCTGGCTTTGTGAGGTAGTCTATTAACTTCCAAGCTTCATCTGGGTGAGGAGCATTCTTTGGAATTGCCAATCCTGCAACTACGAGGATGAACCCTCTTCCCTTTGGCCCTCTTGGCACTGGGACTACTGCGAACTGATCTGGGTTGGTTTCTATTGCGTTCTTTATTCTTGCGGTGTGATCCCAGGCAATCATAACTTCTCCCCTAAGGAGCGGCTCACCCATAGCGTCCCATGTTGTGCTTGCTGGGTTGACATATTGCCAGAGCTCTCTAAGGTACTTCCACATTTCTACGGCTTCTGGGCTGTCGAAGTTTTTAGCCTGGTAGCCGGTAAAGCTTGGGTAGATGTAACCGTGGAGGAATCTGTGCAAGAGACCCTTTGGTCCAGCTGGGAATCCGAGCTGTGGTTGTCCTGTTGCATCTTTCAAGTTCTTAGCCCATTCAAGAAGAGCGTCGTACGTCCACTTCTCTGTCCCTTTCATGACGTCCTCTTGGGTAAGTCCAGCTGGCAGGTAATCGAACGCTTTCTTATTTACAACCATTACATAGGTGGCACTCATCCATGGGATGTAAACTTTCTTTCCGTTTATGGTTGCATATTTCTCGAAGGTGCTTATGAAGGTTCTTCCTTCAAGTTTTCTTCCGCTTAGGTCTTCAAGCCATCCCTTTGAGGCGAAGAAGTCCAATCCACCGTGAAGATCAGCTATCAAATCGATGGTTACCTTGCCAGTTTTTTCCTCTGCCTCAAGTCTTGTGGCCAAATCGGCATAACTGATAGGTATAAAGTTTACATCAATACCTGTTTGGTCACTAAACTCCTTAAGTAATTGCTCTTGTACAAAAGCTCTCTCCTCTGGGGGGGTTTAACTGTGTTGAAAGCCACGTTATTGTGACTTCTTCTGTGGTGGTTGTTTGTGTTGTGGTTTGGTCTCCCCCAATGCAACCACTCACTATCGCTCCTAAAAGAACCAAAACCAAAACTCCTACCAACCTTACCTTTCGGCTCATGGCCTAACACCTCTGAAGTATTCTGTTTGATTTTGCTAACTCAAAATATATAAATCTTGTGATATAAACCACTTTTTGTAGTTGTATTTAAAATGTGAAAAATGGAAACTCAGAGTTTGATAACTTTTCCAGTTTTTGAAGACTCGTAAGCGGCTAGAATTATCTTTAGGTTCTTTTTGGCGATTTCTCCGGTTATTGGTGGTTCTTTGTCTTCTATTATCGATTCTAAGAATGAGTTCACGATGCCATTGACATCGGCTCTCTCCCAGTATATCTTTTCCGCTCTGTCTTGATACACGGTAAAGTCGGGATATGCAGTTCTGACATCAAGGAATCCCTCCTTTCCGAGTATGTAGTACTTGATTTCCAGTCCATATGAGTATCCCTTCGGATTGCCCCATCCAGCGTTTAGAACTGCCACCACACCATTTTTGAATCTCAGCACTGCAGTGCCTATATCATCTACCGGGAATCCATATATTTTTGAATCAATGTCTGCGTAAACGCTCTTTGGTTCGCTGTTTGTAAGCCAGAGAAGAGAATCTATCCCATGTGGTGCGGTATCCATGAATCCACCGCCGCCTGCTTTTTTAATGTCTAAGAACCAGCTCATGTCCAAGCCTTCAAGGAAGATTGGGGGTTTGACGTACTCCGAGATCGAATATATGTACTCCAGATCTCCTATCTCTCCGGCTTCTATCATTTCTTTTGCCTTTCTAAGGGGTGTTGTAAACCTTGGATTAAAGGGAACCATGAGGTTTACACCGGCTTTTTTAGCTGCTTTAATAATTTCATCGGCGTCTTCGAGAGTTAAAGCAATAGGCTTTTCTAAAAGTATGTGCTTCCCTTCTTCGGCAGCCCTTATGGCAACCTCTTTATGTCTATAGGTTTCAATCGCTATATACACGGCATCTATCTTATTGTCTTTGAGGAGGGCTTCGTAGTTTTGGTAAAATTTTGCCTTCAGCTTTTCTGCCTCTGACTTAGCCACGTCTCTGTTTGCTCCATCACCAGATATTGCGTAGAGTCTTGCCTTTGGATTGGAGGCAAAAGTTGCTCCATACCTAAGTGCATGGGGATGAGCGTAGCTGATTATCCCAACGTTTATCATTCTACCACCCCCTTAAACTCCAAGGGCTCTTCTTTCTTTGCTGATTCTATCGCCGTCTCTGCCATTTGGAGGGCTATTAGTGCGTCTTTTGCAGTTATTGAAGGTTCTTCCTCTCCCATTATTACTCTGAAAAAGTGTCTTAGCTCGGTTTCAAATGCCTCAGGAAATGCTGAGAGTAATGGTGAAAAGCGCGGCATCTCAAAGTGGCTCTTTACCACTCCAACAACCGGTGTGTCTAGGGGGGTGTATCTTATCCTTCCGTTCTTTCCTAGGATATCTAGGTGGTGGTAAAAGACCCCATAGCGGGCTGGATAAGAGTAAGCCCAGCTTACCTCTGCTAATCCGGTTTTACCCCCTTCAAACTGTATCATCATCAAAAAGTGGTCATATGTTCCATTTACCTTTGCCTCTTTTCTTATGGCTTTTCCAATTCCAAGGATTTTTACAGGCTCACTCTCGAAGTACCACCTGAGAAAATCTGTAACATGGACTCCTAGGTCTATTGCAACTCCTCCCCCTTTATTTGGCTTCCAGTACCATGCAGTCTCTGGAAATGGCAATCTTTAGACTTCCGCCTTTCTTATCTGCATCGGTACTATGTTTCTCTTTTTTATCACTTCCTTTATCTGCACCCATCTCTTGTCGAATCTTCTGGTATGGCCAACCAAAAGCCATAATCCTTCCTTTTCTGCGGTTTTTATCATCTTTTGAGCTTCTTCAGTTGTAAGAGCTATGGGTTTTTCTACAATCACATGTTTACCGCTTTTTAGGGCTTTTATGGCCAGTTCAGCGTGAGTGTAAGTGGGGGTTAGGATTTCAACAACGTCTAAATCCAAATCGAGGAACTCATCTAAACTTGTGTACGGTTTTGCATTGAACTCCTTTGTAGCTTCTTTTGCCTTTTTCTCCTTTATATCCATGCAAGCAACGACTTTTATTTCTCTAATGTTTTTTAGGGCGTTTTTATGGGCTAAATTGAATATATTTCCGCATCCTATTATTCCAACCTTCAGCTTCCCCATGGGGAATCCCTCATGGTTATTAAATACCAAAAGATATTTAAGCATTTTTATTTTAAAACCACTATGAATGGTTGTATTTTGGTGGTCAACATGAGGGTCATTGTAGGTATTCCAAGCTATAACAACGCTGATACAATTGGATACGTCGTTAGACAAGCCGCAGAAGGACTAAAGAAGTATTTTGGGGGAGGTTTAATTATCAATTCAGACGGTGGGAGTAAAGATGGTACAAGAGAAGTTGTCATGAAAACTCCAGTCCCTGAAGGAGTTGAAGTAAGGAGTTTGGTTTACAAATGGCCAATACCAGGAAAGGGCAGTGCCATGAAAGAGGTCTTAGAGATAGCAAGGGAAGAAGGAGCCGATGCAGTGGTGTTTGTCGATAGCGACCTAAGGAGCATAACTCCAGAGTGGATCTACAAATTTGCCAAGCCAATTGAAGAGGGCTATCACTTCGTTGCCCCACTGTATTTAAGGCACAAATATGACGGAACAATAACCAACAACATAGCGTACCCAATGACAGCCTCTCTCTACGGATACAACGTCAGACAGCCAATAGGAGGAGACTTTGGAATCAGCTCAGAGCTTATAGACACCTATCTTGCCGATGAAGAAATTTGGAAAAGCGATGTAGCAAGGTTTGGAGTGGACATATTTCTGACCACTACTGCAATAGCGGAAGGCTTTAAAGTTATCCAGACAGCGCTGGGAGTTAAAATTCACGATCCAAAGGATCCAGCAGCTTCTCTAGGCCCAATGTTCAACCAGGTCGTGGGAACTCTATTTATGCTGATGCAAAAGTATGAGGATAAGTGGAAAAACGTTAGGGATATAAAACCGGTTCCGGTTTTCGGAGAGATGGAAGTTAGAGAACCAGAGCCTGTCAAGGTCAGCTTAGACCTGTTAAAAGAAAGGGCAAGGAATCTTTTCGAGGAAAATAAGGAGATTTTGGAGAGGGCACTCTCAAAAGAAACGTTTGAGAAAGTTAAAGAGGCACTAAGAACGTTCGACTTCGATGACGTCCTATGGAGTCATGTTCTCTTTGATGGGGCAGTGGCATATAAAAACGGAATACTCAAAAATGCCGAACCTTTAGTGCCGCTATATTTTGCAAAAACCGCAGACTTCGTGGAAAAAACAAAGGATATGACAACGGATGAGGCAGAAAAACTAGTTCTGAAAAGAGCGGAGACATTTCTAAGGGAGAAGGATTACCTTCTAGAGAGATGGTAAGAGCGCTTCCATCTTCTCATATATTTTGCTTTCTTTTAGGACTTTCTCGACCTTCCACTTTGGGGTTCTCATTATACTCATCTCGTAAAAACCCTCAAGGTTTCCCCAAAACTTCTTGGCAGCCATTGCTAAATAAATAACCTCTTTTGGTTTCAATTTTCGCTTTAAGTCTATGCATAAAATGTTGATGGCTCTCTCCAGCTTTTTGAAAGTTTTGTCACCTTCTAAAATCGCCAGCATAAAGTCTTCAATCGTTGGCTTTTGCCACTCCACGCAGGGGCCGAGGTCTATCTTGCTCCCGATTAAGAGGGGAATGACTTCAGTTTTTCCAACTTTAAAACCTTTCTTTGTTTTGCTATACTTGAAGGATGAGAGCTTGCCTCTTATGGAATCCATCACAGCTTTTTTGCTTTCATCTATGTCAATTGCAATGCCTATTTTCCCAACATGAAATCCAAAAACTTCCATTGCTCTCAAGAAGTTCCCAAGATTTCTTATTACTCCGGCGTTCCCTTCACTGGGGATTATGGCAATGTATCCGTTGTTCTTTATTAGCTCGTAGTTGTCTCTTTCGAAAAGCTTTTCAATTAGCACTAAATTAGGAGGAACTTCTCTGGCCTCTTTAAAGCCAAAGATCTTCTTATAGCTTGCTTTAAAGAACTTTGAATCGGTCTTCCCTTCACAGAAGAGAACGCTCACTTTTTCTGTGTTTGTTATCTCCGCCCCTCTCAGATCAAAATCAAGGTATTTCCTCAGCTCATAAGCTTCTTTGAAGGTTAACCCTTTACCCGTGTTTGAGTAAATTAAGACATGTCCTTCCCCTTGAAATCTCTTCAGTATGAGATCAATAAGCTCCAAGCTTACGGTTACAATCACTTCGTCGCCCTTTAGCTTATTAACGAATTCCCTAAGTTTTTCTCTGTTTTTTCCATACTCTGGGAATAAAATTTTTTCAAAATTTCTATCCGTTAGAGCTTCATCGTATCTGTCTCCAGTAACTATTATCATCTACTTCACCAGATCAACAGCTATAGCCCCTATAACTGCAAAGGTACTCACAATGATTGTGGCGCTGATGTACTGTCCCAATGAAAAGTTAGCGATATTGCCTATGCCGTACTGGACCACATCATCCCATCCAAGTTTATCGGGTTTGTTTTTCTTGTCTAACTCTTCTTGTATCTCATCCACTTGCTTAGAGAGTTTTTCCATATTTTCGTTTAGCTTTTTAAGTTCGCTTTCCATTTTTTCACGCTCAGCCACTCTGGGGTCAATCATCTCTTCAGCATTGGATTCATTCATCATCGCACTATCTGAGTTATAAAAACTCATATAAAGCTTTTTATTTTTCTATGCCAAAAGTGTTTCTGGCGAGCTAGTATGGAAGAAGTCCTTCTCTTACTTATGGTGGGGCTTGGAGGTTTTATAGGTTCTTTGATGAGCGGAGGGAGTTTAATAACCTTATTTATCCTCACTCTCTTCAATATTCCCGCAAAAACCGCTGTTGGAACATTAAAGATGATTATTGCGGCATTAACACTTGTGTCTTCTCTCACATACCTTAAAGCAGGCATTTTAAATCTAAAGACAGCTTTAACTATTGTGCTCTTTTCTCTGCTTGGCTCCTACATTGGTAGTGTTTTCTTGCTGAGTATTTCTGAGGAGGCCGCAAATTTTGTAGTGATGGTGTTTCTTATAATAGGGACATATTTTACATTAAAAGCGCCACAAGGGGAGCCTATGCTTAGTGGAAAGCTGTCTCAATCAATTGTGGGCCTGGCAATTGGCATCTACATAGGTGTTTTGGGAATAGCATCTACCCTTGTGGTAATCTCTCTCCTGAGGATGTTCTTTAGGGTAGATATTTTGAGGGCAAACGCAATGGCAAAGGTAATTATCTTCTTCAACAACTTTGTTGCGTTCATAAACTATGCAAAAAACGGCAGTGTGGACTATTCTATTGGAATGCTTCTTATGTTGCCCGTCATTATTGGCTCATGGCTAGGTGCTAAGACTGCTCTTAAAATGGATCCCAAGTACCTCAAAGGGGTATTTGTTGGCATTTCTCTGCTGACCTTGGTTAATCTATTGAGAAATTTGGTAAGCTAGGCAAATCTTAATAAAATTCAAAGTTGAAAAGATATAGAGGTGACAAATATGAAGAAGACCGTGGGTTTTGTAATGGCGTTGTTGTTCTTTCTCTCTGGTGTAGGAGTAGCCAATGCCTACAGCTTTTCAATAGACTCAACAAATGCCGTTATCGTGCTTCCCACTACAAAGGTTGTGAACAATCAACCCCTTCATATAAACGAAGACGCAATTGCTGGAGCACGGCTTGGAGCATTCTTAGTCCTTAAGGGAATAAAACCGAGCTCATACTCCACATACGTTGAGGTTCCAGTGACGTACAGGAGTGTTATTATCCCAGATAACGATCAATATTATAAGTTGAGCGAAACCGACATGCCTGATGTGGGCCTAGTTCTCGGAGAAACCCCAGAGGGAGATAAAATCGTTATTGCAGTGAACTTTTCAAGAGTTCTCTACAATTCAACGTTAAAGAAGGCACAGTTCGGGGATAGAAGTGTAGAGATAATATTCAATGAGAACACGACACCACTAAGCCTTGGTGGGGAGAACTCAAAACTCGTATCAACGGTTGAAAACGGAAAAGACACCCTTTACATATATTCCTATGAAGAGAAAAGTGATTCGAAGTCTCTTGGGAGCACATTAACAGTAAATGGATGGAAGATTTACTTTGTTGATATTGACACTGAGCAGAAAAAGACCCTTGTAGAGATAATATACCCCAGTGGGCTGGAAAAGACTCAAACACTCTACAAAGAGAAGTATTACATTATGTATGTGGATTCCCAAGGTCAGGAGGACTTTGAGGTCTACGATGCTTATCCCAGTGGAAGGATTGAGACCCTGCTGGAGGAAGGTGCTCAAAAAGTTCTTGTGTTTACTCCTTCGGACTTCTTCATAGGGATTGGCGGTACCAAGCAGGTTACTTATGAATATGAATATTACGAGAAAACCACAAAATACCAAGATGGGGATGTATACAAAGGACAGTGGGTCTGGGATATCGACCCCTCAAACTATTTATTCACCCTCTACCTCCATGTTGACCCTGAAAACGGATTCCCAGTTGTAACCTTAGGAGATGGTGATGTATTGAACCTCCCTATGTTCGCTCTTAGCATCTCACCAGTATTTGAGAAGGATAACAATGGGGCTATAACGGGGATAACAGGCTACAGGTTTTTGAGGACAGTTACAGTAAAGAAGAAGATCACGGTAGAAACGACAAAAGCCGAGGTTGTAGGTGATGTTAACTCCCTCATAATAACCGATGAAGAGCTTTCGAGTCTTCCAAACGACAAACATGTGATAATAATTGGAGGATGGGTCAGCAACAAAGCTTGGAAGGTCTTAGAACAAAACTATGATTCAGCAACAATAGAGGGCCTCAAAAACGACATAATGAACAAGGACCATGTAGTCGCTATTTTGAACAATCCAAACAATCCAAACTTTAAAGTTATAATCTTGGCAGGAAAAGACTACATACATACAAAGAAAGCTGTGGACGAATTTATGTCCAACGCTTAGCCTTTTCCTTTACTTTTTGTAAGAACGCTTATTTTACCGCGCTCTGATTGTAGCACGGATTAGAGTGGCTCTTCTTATTTTAGCTGTTTGGGACATCTCTGGAGTGTATTTAAGCTTTTCTGCTTCATTTCGATAAGCTTATAAACGCTATGATATATAATTCAACCATGCTTGGGAGCTACAACAGAGATGCAAAATTGTTAATAGCAGCCAATGCAGCAGGCGAGTTGTTCCTCCAGTTTTCCATATTCATAATGCCCTTTTACCTTAGGGCTTTAGGCTATGGGATGGACAAAATGGGAATTTTCTTTTCAATCCAGACTTTTGTTGGTGGACTTTTCTTTCTGATTGCGGGACAAATATCACTTAGGATCGGTTATAAAAAAACTCTCCTCCTTGGTGCTTTCTTCGGCCTTTTGGGGAGGATACTCCAAGTTTTGGCACTCAACTTTTACGTTATTGCTCTGGGATTCTTTTTAATAGGGGCTAACATGGGAATAAGGCAGCCCAACTTTTACGCTTTGCTGAGTGAGGAAGTAGGCGAGAAGCAGAGGCATCATGCCTTTTCTATAAGCTTTGGAATTGGAACGATTTTAAATGCTCTGGGGGTGTTAATTGCTGGATTTGCTCCCGGTTTCTTTGTGGAAACCTTTGGAATAACAAGCGAACTCGCATACAGGCTTGTTGTTTCCTTGGCAATTCTCCAGTTTGCCCTTGTAATCCCGATCCTTTTGGTAATCAAAGACGTCCCAGTAAAGAATCCACGTATAAACTGGAGGAAGGAACTTGTTGTAAAGATCCTCAAGTTTTCACTTCCTTCGGCAATGATAGGTTTGGGAGCAGGAATAACGATTCCCTATATGAGTCTATACTTTAACCTTCGCTTTGGACAAACGTTAGCGGTTATAAGCGGGGTTTTCTTTGCCCAACAGCTGGTCATGGGCATAGGCTCTTTCATACTTCCAAAGCTCGTAGATAAAATCGGCCCTGTGAAGACTATTTCCCTCTTTCAGAGCATCGCTGCTTTTCTCTTTGGGATATTCCCATCGTTGGAACTCTTCCTCTTGGCAGCGTTTGTTTATATCATCCGCTCAATCCTTATGAACATTGTGTGGCCTATAAATGATGCCTTCATGATGGGATTTTTTACAACTGAGGAAAAGGCAACGGCTGCGGGGATTAGAAGGGCTTTTTCCACTTTCATGAGAGGATTGGGGAATTATATAGGGGGCATACTGTTTTCAATTTCCCTTAGCTATCCCTTTTATGCCACGGCAACCCTCTACGTAACAGCCACCCTGATATTCTACTTCTTCTTTGCAAGGTATAACAAGGTTTAAGCGTTTCGATAAATTTATAAACAAAGCCAAATGATAAAAGAAGTATGTCACTCCAGAATTATAGGGGATTCAGCAGAGATGCTAAACTTGTCATTGTTTATTCCTTCTTGTCTCGGTTAGGGAGTAATATAGCTTATTTCATCCTACCTTTCTATTATTCTTCTCTTGGGATGGGTTTTTCCAAAATAGGAATTCTCTTTTCGGTCTCTACTGCAGCTGAGGCAATTGTTCTTTTGGTTTCTGGACATTTAAGCGTTAAACTTGGATATAAAAGGACAATATTGGTTGCAGTGGGCATATTTTTTGTTGCCAGGCTTTTTCAAGTGTTTATTCCAGAATTCTGGTCTTTTGCACTTGCATCTGTTTTGTTGGGAATAGGAATGGCACTTGAGGGGCCGGCGGTGATGTCCCTCTTAAGTGAAGAAGCTAGCGATGAAAGGAGGCACTACCTCTTCAGCTTAAATGCCGCTTTGGGAACGATAGGCGCTGCATTGGGGATGTACTTGGGTGGTTTACTACCCAAGATGCTCGATGGTTCAAACCCATATAAAATGACGCTCTTGTTTGTTGCATTACTTGTTCCGATTCAGGGCTTCTTCATTTTCATGGTTTCTCCAGTTTTGAAGAGGGAAGAAAAGAAACTCAGGTTTGAAAGGGAGCTTGTGATCAAAATCGCAAAGTTTTCCCTCCCATCGGCTTTAATTGGCTTGGGGGCGGGAGTTACGATACCCTATATGGGGCTGTGGTTCAACAAACGTTTTGGAACCAGCTTGGAGAGCATTGGTGGCCTTTTTGCTATTCAGCAGTTTGTAATGGGGATCGGAACATTCACCCTTCCCATGATTGCCGACAAAGTTGGGAGTGTTAAAACGATCGTAGGTTTCAATGGAAGTGCCACACTGTTGATACTCTCACTCCCCCTTTCTCCATCTTTCCCGATTGCAGCGGCGATTTATACAATCCGAACTATACTTATGAACATTGTCAATCCAATATGGGACTCATTTATGATGCGCTTTTTCACTAAAGAGGAGAGATCCACTGCCGTAGCATTAAGAAATTTCTCATGGACGACCACCTTCGGCATAGGTCAACTTATAGGTGGGAAAATTTTTGATTTATCCCTTGTAATGCCGTTTTTTGTAACTGGTATCTTGTACGGTCTCTCTATGATCACTTTTTGGATGCTTTTCTCAAAAGAGGAATCATAGTGTTGTTAAATGACTGGCAGTGGTGTAGGATTTTTAACTGAAACAAACGTGTGAGGAGCAAAGGAGTGAGAAACCCTAGTTCCTATTAGATCGTTAGGGTTATAAGCACTTAAGTCTTTTGATTGATTGGTGGTTGTATTGAGCTTTCAGAGGAAAATCCTGATCATAAAATCCGAAATCTACCCGA
>LGET01000250.1 GCA_001507935.1 Thermococcales archaeon 44_46 | reverse complement strand
GGGTCTTTCGCTGCAGAGTGGAGGATCTTCTCAAGCTCTCCCTCCGAGAGCATCTTTATGATCTTATTCTTTTTTGAGCCGAAGGAGAATAACCCCATAAGTCATCCCTAAGCTATTTTATACTTTCAACCTTAAATGGGTTTTGGGGTTTTCCCTGTGGGGAAGTTAGTGTAATTTTGTGGAATTTTATCCCAATTCTTTGTTTTTCTATTACAATAATCCCGTAGGGATTGGTCTTCATTGGCCCTTCATTGGGCTTTCCAGCCCTCGAAACCTCCAACCCTTTCGGGGTAACCCCCGAGCCCCACATCCGAAGGTTCAAGACAGCAATAAAATCCCTATCCTCGACCAAACCGCAGTTAGAGCACTTCATTAACCGCCCCTCTTGGGGTATTAGCTGACCCCCGCATGCGGGGCAAGTGCGGGAAGAATTTCTCGGATTAACATAAACAACAGGAACACCGAACCATTTGGCCTTGTACTCGATTAGCCTTTGCAGTTCACGAGCATTCCACTTTGAGATTTTCCTATTAAAATCTTTTGAACCGTTTAACACTTTCTCCTTTATTCCTCTCAGATCTTCGAGAATTATACCCATCCTCTTTCTGTAGGCAATCTCAACGATTTTGTTAGCCAACTTATGGAGAAAGTCTCTCATCCTGTTTCTCTCCCTTCCAGAGTACTTTTCCAGCAATTCCCCACTCAGCCTCCTATTCCATGCTGAAATCCTCTGGATTTTCTGCCTCTTCACTTCATAAACCCTGTGGGTGTGATAAAGCCCTCTTGTATCAAAATGATAAACTGTCAGTCCAGCGAGGGCTGTAATGTTTGTGAGGTTGATGTCTATACTCATCCAGTCTTTCGGCTCAAAATATTCTACGCTTTTTACGAAGTTTAGGATGAGTTTCTCTGGAAACAAAAACAAACCGCCGAGTTTTACTTTCCCCTCTTTGATTTCCTCAAGAAGAGGATGCAGGTAGTGATATTTCGCTAGGTCAATCTCAAGATAGTACTCTCTCGGCACTATTGTTATTTTCAGCCTTGTCCCTTTTAGTCTGAAGAGTGTGGACTTCACGTAAACGAGTTTCTTTTTCAGCCTTGGTTTCTGAACTTTCTTTCCTTTCTTGAGTTTTCGCTTGTATGACTTCACAAGACCAAGCATTTGGTTTATTGCGGAGTCAACGTAGTGGGCAGCGTAGCTCCAGTTTTCCAACAGTTTGTCCCTAAGTTGCTTTCTCTCAACCTTCGTGAATTTTTTGGCATTGAGAATTTCTTGGAGTGTAGTCTTTGCCATGTTGTGATACTCTTCAATAAAGTTTAGAATAACATCGTTGGCCCGGAGGGGAATTGAGTACGCCCTGACGATGGTTTCATTCTTGGAAGAGCTGTTTTGCATTCTCCACAACCTCTTCATACTTGCGGGAGCGCATTCCGTACAGCTTGCCGGCAAAGTGCGAGATTATTGCTATCAGGTCTTCAATGAGTTCTTCTCTTGGCTCTTTTTGAAGTTCTCCATTGATTACTATTATCTCTGTTCCAAAGGCTTGGAAGAGCGTTTTTAAAGTTTCAAAACCGAATCGTGTTAACCTGTCGGAGTATGTAATGATGACTTTCGAGACTTCCTTGTTTGTCACCATTTTGAGGAGCTTCTGGTAGTTTTTCCTCTTTTCGTTTAACCCTGAGCCAATATCCTTGAGGATTTCAATGTCCCAACCTTTCTCTTTTGCGAATTCTTTTATCGTTTGGACTTGTCTGTTCAAATCATCTTTTTGAGTTCTGCTTGAGACTCTTGCATATCCAATTATTTTCCTTTCCTCTTGAATCCCAAGTATTCTCTTGATTTCGCTTTCTGGAATTCTTCTTCGACCCCCAACTGTTCTGACAACCCTGATTTTCCCTTGTTTGTCCCAATTCTGAAGTGTTTTTACAGTAACTCCAAGGATTTTTGAGGCTTCTTTTAGAGTATAATGCCTCTCCATGCTACCCCTGATATAGAATACGCACACATCCTTTATATGTTTTTCTATTGTTTTCCATGAAATTACACAAAAAGAAAAACAATCAAAAACGGCTAACCTTTAAAAGGCTCCCGAGAATTTAAAGTCGGGCAATGAGGAGAGCGAATTGCGCTGAGCTGTGATGAGAATCCACACCGAGCCTTTTAAGGGGTGAGAGAATGCACATAAGGGAGTTTCAGGAGCTGATTAGGGGGCTTTACTTTTTCTTCTGAAAGCCTCGCCCTTTAGGGCGGGGATGCAGTAAACTACCCAACAGCCCTCAAACAGGAAAGCGAAAAGCATT
>LGET01000249.1 GCA_001507935.1 Thermococcales archaeon 44_46 | reverse complement strand
GAGTCTGTGATCCCATCTGGGGATCACGACAACCACCTGAAAGAATTCAGCAAAAACCCTAATAAAGGTTACTATAAACACGCCCCTGTGGTGCTCAGGCAACCGAGCGTTAATCACCAATCATCCAGTGCCGGTTTCATCATAGCATAGCATAAGTTTATAAGCGACTTCCCTTGAAAATCTTTCGATGAACATGATAAGTGAAGTTCTCAGATCTGCACTGCTTATGATAATCATGATAGACCCAAGCGACAAAATACTCCTGGTTAGCCTGCTTAGGGAAGACTTCCACATAGAGGACATAAAACAGCTGATAATAAGAGCCAACCTCATAGGGTTCTTCCTTCTGATTCTCTTCGCCCTGGCTGGAAAGATAATACTGCAAGATATATTCCACATAGATTTGAACGCCCTCAGAGTAGCAGGCGGTTTTGTGCTCTTCAAAATAGGTCTTGAAGCTCTCGAAGGCGGTGGTATGGTAACGCTCAAAAAGGAGAAGAATATTTTAGCCTTAGCAGCCGTACCTGTTGCCACGCCCTTAATAGCTGGTCCGGCAGCAATCACAACCGCAATAACACTAACAGCAGAATACGGCATAGAGGTCTCTGCTCTGGCAATCGTAATAGCTATATTAACCACTGCTCTTATCATGATAATAACCCTCTACGCCGTCGAAAACGTAAGCAAAACAACGCTTGGCGTGTTTATCAGAATAATTGGTCTCTTTACAATGGCCATTGGAGCCCAGATGATGGTGGAAGGCGTTGGAGGAATATTCCTAAAGCTCATGGCATCAACAACTTTTTAACTCTCTATTCTTTCAATCTGGTAGGTGAGAGAGATGGACAGAATTCAGCGAGTTAAGGGAACAAGAGATCTGCTTCCCGAGGATATGGCAAAGAGAAGATACGTGTTTGAGAAAATAAGGGAAGTTTTCGAAGCTTATGGGTTTAAGGAGATACTCACACCAACTTTCGAGTACACAAAGCTCTTCGAGTTGCGGAGCGGGGAAGAGGTTGTTGAGCAGTTATACGCTTTTGAAGACAAAGGTGGAAGAAACATCGCCCTCAGACCTGATTTGACTTCAAGCGTTGCGAGACTTTTTGTGAACTATTTCCAAACCGCACCGAAGCCAATAAGATGGTATTACATAGCGAACATGTTCCGCTACGAGGAGCCGCAGAGTGGAAGGCTGAGAGAGTTCTGGCAAGCGGGAGTTGAGCTTATAGGCTCTCCAAACATAGAGGCTGATGCCGAGGTTATCGCACTTTTCATAGAAAGCTACCTCAACACAGGCTTGAGAGAATTCACAGTCAACATTGGGGACAGAGTCATTTTGGATGAGTTTGCGAAGATGCTCGGCGTGGAAGACGATATCGGGCTCATGAGGCTGATAGACAAAAAAGACAAGATGAGCAGAGAGGACTTCACAAAGAGCCTAAGAGAGTTTGGGCTCGGTGAAGAAGAGATAGAAAAGGTCTTCGCCCTAATAGAACTGAAGGGCAAGCCCGATGATGTTTTACCAAAAGCGTACGAGCTTTTCGAAAGTGAAACTGCAAGAGAAGAACTGAAGAAGATTGAAGAGCTTTTTGAACTGCTGAAAGCCTATGGCGTTGAGAACTACGCATTGATAGATTTCGGAATAGCCAGAGGGTTTGACTACTACACCAGCATAGTCTTTGAGGCAATAGCTCCAAATGACCTTGGTATCGGATCGATAGGCGGCGGGGGAAGATACGACAACCTTATAGAGGTCTTCGGAGGAAAGCCAACCCCAGCAACGGGTTTTGCAATTGGTATAGAAAGGCTAATCCCAATCTTGGAGAGCAAAGGACTTCTGCCAGAGCTTAAAGTTGGAAGTGACGTCTTCATTGTGTACATAGGAAATGAGCTTGAGATAAAGAAAAAAGCAATAGAGATAACCCAGATGCTGAGAAAGGCAAAGATTAAGGCAGAATATGATATTCAAAGAAGAAAACTAAGCAAGGCGCTTGACTACGCCAACAGCATAGGCGCGAGAGTTGTGGTGATTCTCGGAAAGAGAGACCTAGCCGAGGGGAAGGTCACAATAAGAAACATGAAAAGCGGAGAGCAAATAACGATCCCAATAGAAAAGACCGTGGAAGAAGTGAAAAAGATGCTGTGATGAGCAAACCCGTCGCTGAAGGGTGATGAAAGGATCGACTAGCTGAACTTTTTCTTTACCTCAAATTTGTTTTTCTTTCTCTCAAGACGCCATTTTTCTATTGCTCGAACAACGGGGCACCTTGCCCTCCAGTAACTAAGGAGCTTCCTCAGCATTTCGAATCACCAACAAAAGTT
>LGET01000248.1 GCA_001507935.1 Thermococcales archaeon 44_46 | reverse complement strand
ACAAGGAAGTATAATTAGAGACTATTTAAAAATTACGGAAAACAAAAGAATTCAAAAGTTCCATTTATCACTACCTATGAAACAGCCCATTTTTGCCCTTTTCTACTGTTTCCCAAGAGCCCCTTGTGAACTTGAACTCAATTTTTCTTCCCTTCTGAAAGCTTAAGGTGATCTCCCACTTCCCATCTGCCCTTCTTTTGAGCTTATAGTTTTCATCTCCCGGATTCCAGCCGTTAAAGTCGCCGGCTATGTAGATAGAATCCCCTTCTGGAGTGTAATCCGGAACTTCCACCACAAAAGTTACCATAACCCCATTTTCTGCTGAAGTTTTGCTCTCCAAAGAACTTGATGGTTCCCCTACTGAAGATGATGTTGAATAAGTTTCTTTGGTAGAGGAATTTGGTTCAAAAGAGGGGGTTTCAGAAGTAGTAAAGTCCTCCGTTTGAATTTCAACACAACCAGAAAATACCACTATTGAAGTTATCAGGAGAATTAACAGTTCCTTCATGCTTAACCACCTTTTAAACATCGGTCTTAACTCCTATTAAAAGTTTCTAAAATCAGTGAGCTACTCCTCCCTAAAGGGCGAGGTTTTCGAAAAGAAGATATATGAAGTGAGAAGCTACCCCCATGAGCACCTCAATTTTAGGTACAGTATTAAATAGCCTAGCAAACTCCTCTAATTTTACTTTGGTATTGTTAATGTTCCTTTCAAGTTCTTCAGCCTTTCCATAATCAACCACATGAATAAGTGTAACCTCCTCAATGAGCTCTTCAAATTTCTTTGCATCATTTACAACTTTCTCCGAAAACTCGGAAAAGTCCAAGGCAATTATAGGCCTCTTAAAGACCTCCCTACAATCAGAAAGACACTTAATCTTCTCTTCTTCATCCCACTCATATTTGATGAGCAAAACAGGTTTTTTAATTGCCCTAACAAGAGTTGAAGCCGTACTACCTTCTTTTGACAAGGAAAATTAAGGGTATCAATAGCATAAAACCAGGACCGCAAATTTCTCCACTTGTAGTTGTTTGTTCAGGGGTTGTCGAAGACAGTACAAAGCTCTCCTTAGTGTTCAAAGAGGACTGTAGCTGTGAGCAATTTTGATTGTAGTACAAGAATTCTCCATGGGCTATTAATGGAACAAAATTGATGGAAGCATTTTCAAGGGCAAGAGAAGCATTTTGGAACTCAAATTTTGATGGGATAAGTTTTGGGGATATCTCAGAGAAAACAACTTGCACATCTCTTCCAATACTCCCTGAGCCATTGACTGGAAATGCGATAACCACATTCTTTGCGGATATGGCTAAGGAATCAGTTAATGCAACACCATTGCTCGAAAAGCCTTTTACCCATGAAAGCCTTCCGCTTTTATCAAGAAGGAGAGTCGCAAAATTCCCGCCAATAAGACATTGCCCATTTAAGTTGCAATCAATATCATTGATTTTTATCGACCAAAATATGCTCTCGCTTATCTTTTCAGGAAGATTCAGCGGAAGAAACTCATGTGCCCAGATAAGGTTGCCTTCTCTATCCAGCTTTATCACGAAGTATCCTCCAATCCATGGGGCGTGCTGAGAGCCAGAAACTCCCGCAACCACTGCAGAGGCATTGCTCACCTCAACTTTATCCGCAAATTCATCGTATCCGAGATCAATAGCTCTCTGCCAAAGGACGTTTCCTTCAAAATCAAAAGCACCAATCCATACGTTATAATCCTCGCCTGGAGCAAAAGTATACCCAACAACAAAAATCTTGTCTTCGCCTACAGCTACCCCAGAGAACTCCAAAAAACTCTGATTTTGTTTCATAGCTTTTTTGACCCATTTAATTTGGCCTTCGGGAGTTAAGGCCGTAACAACATCCTTAAAAACAAAGATTATCTCCCCATTGGGAGCCACAGAAACATCAGTTACATTTAGTTTTTTCATCCATAAGGGATCCCCCGTCTGGCTAAACTTTGCAATAAACCCATTTCCAGCCACTACTAAATCCTTTTCACTCATGAAAGCAATCCTATGAATTTCAATATCCCTGCGTGCTGTTGTTATTGCCCACAAGGGCTCTCCTCGAAGATTAACACTTAAAACACTGTTCCCTACTGCAAAAACTCTACCGTCAGAGGTTGCAAGCACATCTTCAAAGCTTTCTCCATAGTCCATTATCCAACAGGATGAAGCTGAAACATTTGAAAGAAAGAACAACAAAAGAAAAATCAAAATCGAGAGGCGCTTCATAATTCAATCCTCCTCTTATTCTTTAGCAAAGTACTGGGAGGCCGATTCATCAGGAGCAAACACCCCCAACAATGTCCATTA
>LGET01000247.1 GCA_001507935.1 Thermococcales archaeon 44_46 | reverse complement strand
CCCTCTTCGTAGTCTTTAAGAACCAAGTCATAGTCTCTATGGGAGAAGAAAAACCTCCTCCTAAAGTATATCGGAAGCTCACTTTTGGTAAGCTCTTTGGTCTTCTCAAGCAGCTCTTCGGTGAGCGGCGTCGTTCCAAACTCCGTAATGAGCCTGTCGTAATCTACTACACCCTTTACTTCCCATGGAGTTACCTCAAATTCCATCCAGAACACCTCCAAAGATTAAACTAGCCAAAAAAGGACTAAAGTTACTGTCACCAAAGCCAAAAGCAATCACCGTGCATGGTTTAAAAGTGGAAAATAAAAATATAAAGTTTTCCATGCGGTTCACGATACCGTCAGGACAAGACCTATTTTTCTGTACTGAATTTGGTGAACATTTCGGTGATGCTACTAAATGGCTTCAGGAGATGGTGTCACAATTGTCCTCTACAATTACAACATTCAGTAAATCTTCTGATGTTCCCTCTTCCCAAGTAGAAAAAGATTTTTAGAAAGTTTTAGTAGGTCACTCGAGTTTCTTTTTTTCGCCTCTTCAAGGAGCTCAAAGGCCAAAAATTTCAGAAGCCTTCCTAGTTTGTAAGGGGTTGTATCCTTAAAAAACTCCCTTAGAAACTTTTCATCAATCCCGTCAATTAGCAAAATTGAATATGCAATGCTTAATTTGAGTGCCGGGTTAAAGATTCTAAAGGCGTATTTCTTTGCTTTCTCAATGTCGTTTCTCTTTAAGTAAAATTTTACAAGCTCAGCTGCTAAATAGTCTGCACATTCCAGTCTCTCTAAAATCTCCTTTGCTTTTTCGATATCCCCACGATTAATGTAAGTTATGCCAATTTCCTCCAAAAGGTAAGAAGCACAAGCATCTTCAACTCCTTTAGCAAGTTTTTCTGCCTCATGAAGTTGGCCAGTAAGAATTAGCCTCTCAATGTAATTGGAAATGTGCTTTAAATCTTGATCTTCTTTTTTCTTTAATTTAGCTTTCTTGCGTTTTTTAAAATTCTCAAAGACAAAAATTTGTAATTTTGTCTCCCCCTTTATTCTATGTATCTCTGTACCAATAAAAAACCTTCCGTCTTTATACCTAATATTCCCAGGGAGAGGCATTAAATATTGAAGCTCCTCCTCCCCAAGATTAAATTCGCTTAATTTAACTTCTTTTGCACTACTCTCCATTATTGCTTTCGCAAGTGCGTTGCTTATTCCTCTAAACGCTTTTTTTCTAAAGTAATCGTTATTTATTAACTTTGCAGCTTCTACTGCCTCTTTAAACTTCCTTACCTTTGCAAGTTCGTATGAAAGAAATAACAGAGTCTCACTTTTTAATGTCTCCATTTCTATTTTCTTTGCAATTTTTATGGCTCTTTTAGGATCCTTGATAACAAGGTTCTCAGCAACCCATTTGAATGCGTATCCCCTCCAGTAGGGGTCAGATATCTGCTCTGCAAGAGCATGGGCTTCTTCTATTTGCTTATGAGCCAGTAACTTTCTGATTTGTAGGAGTACCTCCTTCATAAAACTCTCCTCAAGAATATATAAGGTTAAAAACGTTAAAAAGTTTACATAATCTCCCAGAGATACTGCCCATATTTAACCAAGGCATATACTGCGTCAACACCATCCTCAACGGTTTCAAAAACCGGCACTCCTGTCTTTTCTATTCTTCTTGCCATCTTCTCCGGGAACTCACCACCGGGAGCTATGAAAACTATTGGCTTTCCATACCTCTGCATTTCACCAACTTTTTCCACGATGCCTTCATCCAAAGCCGGGCTCTGGAAGAGAGCTATAACAACCAAAACATCAACGTTCTCATCCTCTAAAGCATAGCGCATAGCAATCTCATATCTGCTAGAGGGAGCGTCTCCAATTATGTCGATGGGATTCCTGTAACTCATGTGGTACGGGAGCTTTCCTTCTTCTATCGCCCTGGCGAATTTCTCTTTGGTCTCCTCACTGAGCTCGGCCATTTTTAATCCTGCCTCAAGAATTCCATCGCTCATCATTACTCCAGCTCCGCCACCGTTTGTAACTATTGCAATCCTATCCCCCTTTGCAGGCTTCTGCATTGCTAGTGCCTTTGCGTAGTTGAATAGTTGCCTCATGCTTCTCGCTTCTAAAACCCCTGTCTGCTCAAAAGCGGCTTTATAAATGGCATAGCTTCCCGCCAAGCTCCCGGTATGGGATGCTGCGGCTTTGGCTCCGGCTTCAGTTCTCCCGCTCTTAAGAATCACAACGGGCTTCTTTTTGGTAGTCTCTTTAGCAACTCTAAAGAACTTCCGTCCATCTTTAACTCCCTCAAGGTATGCCGTGATGACCTTAGT
>LGET01000246.1 GCA_001507935.1 Thermococcales archaeon 44_46 | reverse complement strand
AATTGAGTGGTCTCCCCATCTGGAATCTGCTGGGCTATCTCCTCCACTTCTTCTTTCGTCTCAAAATTGTAGCCCGTGTCAAAAAGCTCCGGAAGAACAATGAGCTTTGCACCTTGTTTTGCAGCCTCTCCAATTAATTTCTCAGCTTTGCTGAGGTTGGCATTAAGATCCAAAAGCTTTGGCTCCATCTGAACAAATCCAACTTTCATTACCCCTCCCTCCTTAACAATTAGGAGTTCAATGGTTAATAACTTATCGAGCACATTTTTGTCCAAGTCGAGAGCTATAAAAGGATAAAATCACAGCTACGCAGTTTTCGGTAGTTTTAAAAAGTCCAAAATTACTAAAATTTCCCTGTATTCCAAAAACACCTCATAAAATATCGCAATTCCACCGAAAGGCTTTTTCTTAACCACCAACACAATATAAAGGCGCAAGAACAGCTCATGAAATCCCGGGTAGAGGCGAAGCTCTGCATGATCAAATTTTCCTTTAATCTCCTTTATTTTGCTCTTTTTGTTTTTGCTATTTGCTAATCCCTTTTGATGGAAAAGCTTAAAAACCAAGCAAAGTGAGCTTAGTCTGGAACGATTATCGAGGTGATAATCATGAAGAGGAGACCAAGGAAATGGAAAAAGAAAGGAAGAATGAGGTGGAAGTGGATTAAGAAGAGGATTAGGAGATTAAAGAGACAGAGGAAGAAGGAAAGAGGATTAATCTGATCCCTTTTCCATCTTTATATCTCTTTTACGTGATTATCATGAAAGACTCCCATTACGAGGAGCTTTCTCTTGAACTAAAAACATCTTCCGGAAGAACTCTTGTTTTTGCAGACCCCCACATAGCTTTTGAACTTTCAAAAGGATTAAGGGTAAGAACAAAGTTCGAAAAAAGCCTTGCGGAGTTTATAAAAGAGAAAGACCCCAACTTGGTAATTATCCTGGGAGACGTAAAAGAACCCCTTGGGACCAGTGCGTTTGTCAAAAAACTACTGGTTGAATTTTTTTCTGAAATTGAGGAATACAGCATTGTCATAACAAAAGGCAACCATGATGGGAAAATTGAGAAAGTCACAAAGGAATTCAAAAATGTGGATATTGTCAGTCATTTTATCCTCGATGGCTTGCTTTTCCTTCACGGGCATCAGAACCTCCCGGAAGTTGAGTTTGAAAGAGCTTTTCTGGGACACATCCATCCAGCAATCAGCTTGAAGCTTGGGGGAAATGTCAGAAAGGTCAAATGCTTCTTCAGGGTTGGAAGCTTTCTGATTTTGCCCACGATAAACCCCTACATAGAAGGGTTTGACGTGAGAGAGGGTATAAAAATGGTGCCATTTTTGAGAGATTCCTCTTCTGGAGAGGCTTTTCTTGGAGATGGAACATACATCGGCAAAGTTGAGCTAAACCGCAAGGCTTAAAACCTATGAAGTTAAATATTCATAGGTGTGAGAGAAAGATGGGAGACGTGTACGATAAGATCGAGGAACTCTTAAAAACACTGGGATTCAAGAAGAACGAACTTAGAATATACCGCTTACTCTTGGAGAAGAAGTCCCCCATGAGAATAACCGAAATAAAAGAAGAGCTTGGAATAAGTGAGAGAAGCGTTAGAGAGCACGTCCTCAACTTGTACAAGCGAGGAGTCCTCAGAAGAGAGCCCATTCAAAGGGGCTGGCTTGGCTATGTTTATTCCGCAGTCTCACCTTCTGAGCTTCTGGCAAAACTTAAGGAAAATGTTGTCAAAAAGATAAATGAAATTGAGAAAGAACTAAAAAACGATGATATCTAAAGACCTTAATATCTCAACCGCTTTCTCAAGCTTTTCTTTCTCGAACTTCCCATATTCCTCTTCCAGAGCTTTGAATGCTTCTTCTTTTGGCATTATCTCTCCGAGCATTAATAGCTCATGGAACAAGACACTCATTTTCCTATCCTCCAATATTTTTCCCAGCTCCTCCCCCTTCTTCTTGTCAATCTGCTTTATAGATCTTGGATAAATAATGCCTTTTTTATTCCACTTTAGCCAAGGTTCAAAGGTAAACTCGTGTCCCATGTTTAGCCCTAGGAACTTAGAATCCCTCGACAGCCCAAGCATAACCAACTTTTCTGCCACTTCGAGATCCCTTTCAATGCTGAGCTCTCCAAGATACTTCATTGTAAAACCTCTGGCGAATCTCTCAAGCTCCTCTTTCTTTCCTTTTGCAAGGGCTAATGCAGTTGCCAATACCGCTCTTCCTATTATCTCAAGGCTTTCTTTGCTTATCTTCTCAACACTGTCCTCGCTTGAGTGATAAAACCTGTCAGGCCAGGTTATGGGCATCACACTTGGAATTCCAAAGAAGTTAAATACATCATGATCGCTTCCGAGCTC
>LGET01000245.1 GCA_001507935.1 Thermococcales archaeon 44_46 | reverse complement strand
AGGGGGTTAGCTGTCAGGATTTTAGGGGCGATTCTGGCCGTGAATCTGGACAGATTATACAACTTCACAGGTGGTGGGAACTAGGGTTCGATCATTTAATGGTCAAGTTTTCAGGTTTTGCATCCCCGCCCTAAAGGGCAAGGCTTGAAAAAAGAAAAAGGTAAAGCTCTTTCTCAGATTTTCCTTTTCTTTAGACCTGGGCAGTCAAAGTGTCTGAAAAGATAAAGTAGTGGAGCTGTTTTTTTACTTCTTTGAAAGCCTCGTCCTTTAGGGCAGGGTCAGGCCTTTCCAAGGAGAATTCTCCGGAGCTCTTCAAAATCCACACTGGCAGTCATGTCAATGTTTATGGGCGTAACGCTTACCTTTCTCTCGACCTTGAGTGCGTAGGCGTCCGTTCCCGGCTCAAATGTCTCGGTCTTCCTCCCGACTATCCAGTAGTAGGAGTATCCCCTCGGGTCTATCCTTTCCTCCACAGTCGGACAGTATCTCTTCCTTGCGAGGCGTGTTATCGTTATTTCCGTCTCCGGGGTTGCATCGCTCGGGACGTTTACGTTGAGCATGTCGACACCATCTGGAAGGCCCCTCCCAAGGAGGGCGTGGGCTGTCCTTTTAAGGAAGTACGACGCGACTGAGAAGTCTATCCCTTCCCCCTCTCCAAGTGTCTTTCCCCATGCCACCTCAAGGCTTACGGCTATGCTTGGGATTCCATGAGTTGCAGCCTCAATGGCGGCTGAAGCAGTCCCAGAAACGGTTATCTCCGTGCTGAGGTTCTCGCCGAGGTTTATGCCGCTAACCGCTAGATCAAAGTCCCCAAACCTCGCTATGGCAAAGATAACGCTGTCAGTTGGAGTGCCGTCTACCCCATAGGCAATCTTCGCACCCGGGACGTCTACGAGCTTTGCCCTTATAGGTCTGTGGAGGGTCATTGCCCTACCGCTGGCGCTCCTCTGGAAGAGTGGGGCAACCACATAGACCTCCCCAAGGTTAGAGATGGCCTTCACAGCCGCCCGGATTCCATTTGAATATATCCCGTCGTCGTTTGTTACGAGTATCTTTGGCATGATAAAAATTCGACTTCGCCTTTTAAAAACTCTCACTTCCAATCCGCTCTGGGTGAGAGGAATAACATACCGGACGAGTGAAGACAACGTGGCAGAGGCTCCACAGCTGTGGCGAGTGCGATAAAGCCATTGCAAGGGCAATTAGAGAATTCAAACACACCGGACATCGGGTTTTTCAAAAATATTGAGCACAACTTTTTGAGAGAGTGAGAATACATAAGTTTCCGAAGAACTGCTTGACTGGCAGATTCAAATATGATGACCACACAGAGCGTAGAGTTGGGACTTTGTGTTCTCAATGCTTGTTTTTTCTGTTGAAGTGTCGAGGGGGCATCTTTAATTATTGTTAGATGATGAGGTACATTTTGTGTCTAGGGTGATTTCTCTATCTGTGAACCTGACTTTGCAGTTATTAACCGTTGTTTAAATTGTACTCTGCCGTTGGCTTTACAAATGTAAACTTGAATCCCAAGAATTCCAAGCTATACTAGGACTGTTTGGTGATTGTTTTTGTACAATGTGGGCATGTTTGTTAGGCATTTCCTCAAAAAAAGCAACCTGGGGGCCGAACTTATCGATAGATGAGAAAATTTTCGAAAACTTTAAATGCTTTACATACGTAAAAATACTTAGCAGATCGTGGGTGATGATTATGGCAAATGTCGAAGTTAAAAAAGATAACTATCTGGCCGTTGGAAGAACCGAAGCCGTAGAGATAAGTGTTGACACTTTCCTCTGCAAGGGATGTGGCATTTGTGTTGAACTGTGCCCAAGGAAGGTTTTCGAGTGGAGTCAGGAACTTAGTGAAAAAGGTGTCCACTATCCGATTCCAGTGCATGCTGACAAGTGCGTGAAGTGTAAGCTCTGTGAGCTCCTCTGCCCGGACTTTGCAATAGCTGTTAAGTGGTGAGAAAATGATAATCCGGGGGGACGAGCCCGAACAAATAGGGCTCCTAAAAAAGCTTTACCCAAAGGGAAACTACTTCATGCAGGGTGACGAAGCTATAGCGTATGGGGCTCTTTTTGCCGGGTGCAGGTTTTATGCCGGCTATCCAATAACCCCCGCAAGCGAAATTGCCGAAACAATGGCAAGGGAACTTCCAAAGCTTAAGGGCTACTACATCCAGATGGAGGATGAGATAGGGAGCATAGCCGCTGTTGTTGGAGCATCCTGGACGGGACTTAAGAGCATGACCGCAACTTCTGGCCCGGGATTTAGCTTAATGCAGGAAAACCTTGGTTATGCAGTATTTACGGAGACCCCCTTGGTTTTAGTTGACGTTCAAAGGAGCGGCCCTTCGACAGGTCAGGCAACAAAAGGTGC
>LGET01000244.1 GCA_001507935.1 Thermococcales archaeon 44_46 | reverse complement strand
GTCTTCAATGAGCTTTAACACGCGGCGCTTTATCTCGTCCCTGACCTCGCGGTACTTCTCTACCGGCTTTCCGTAGGGGTCTTCAAGCCCCCAGTCCCAGGTCTTCTCCGGAGGAGTGTAGGGGCACTTGTCGAGGCATCCCATCGTGATGACTATGTAAGCTTTATCGGCCATCTCCTCGGTGTAGAGCTTCGGGTACTGGCCTTCGAGAGAAATTCCAATCTCTTCCATGACCTTTTTCGCTAGTGGGTCTATCTCTTCAGCCGGCTCCGTTCCTGCGCTCATGGCCTTGAACCTCGGGTCATCGTTGAAGTGGTTGAAGAAAGCTTCTGCCATCTGACTTCTTGCGGAGTTCTTCACGCAGACGAAGAGGATGAGCTTTTCTTCCATTTTCGCCACCATGGTGGGTTAGAAAGTCATTTTAAATATCTTTCCGCAATAATCTATAGAGATCAATATAGATGAAGAATACTTCATTTGAACTTTCACCTTTGGTTTTAAAAAGACTTTTATTTGAAAACTCCTTCAACCAAGGTGAGTGTGGAAAATGGGCGAGAAAAAAGGATTAAGCTTCTTCGAAAAGTATCTTTCCCTTTGGGTGGCACTCTGTATAATGGCAGGCATAGCCATCGGAAAGCTCTTCCCAGCAGTACCCCAGGCACTCTCAAAGTTCACCATAGCTAACGTTAACATGCCCATAGCGATTTTGATATGGGCGATGATTTATCCCATGATGGTCAAGGTAGACTTCTCCGCTATAAGGCGCGTCCACAAGGGTCAAATGCTCAAGGGCCTAATCGTCACTTGGGTGACCAACTGGCTCATAAAGCCCTTCAGCATGTTCCTAATAAGCTCCCTCTTCATAGGGACGCTCTTCTCCATCAAGCTCGGCCTGATCGAGCCTTCACTTGCCAAAGAATACATAGCGGGGGCAATACTCCTCGGTGCTGCTCCCTGCACGGCAATGGTCTTCGTATGGAGCTATCTTGCAGATGGAGATCCGCTCTACACGCTCGTGCAGGTTGCAACAAATGACCTCATAATTCTCCTCGCCTTCGCTCCAATAGTCGGCTTCCTAATGGGCCTCAACGAGGTTCCCGTCCCTTACGACACGCTCCTCCTCTCGGTGGTGCTCTTCGTGGTCATTCCGCTAACGGCAGGCTACGTCTCAAGGAGATACATCCTCACAAGGAAGGGACCGGAGTGGTTTGAAAGGGTGTTCCTGCCGAAGCTGAGCACCGTCTCCATCGTGGGGCTCCTGCTGACGCTGATACTCCTCTTCTCCTTCCAGGGGAGCATAATCCTAGAAAACCCACTTCACATAGCCCTCATAGCAATCCCACTGACGATACAGACGTACTTCATCTTTGCGATAGCCTACGGGTGGGCGTGGCTCTGGAAGCTTCCACACAAGGTTGCAGCTCCAGCATCATTCATAGGAGCAAGCAACTTCTTTGAGCTAGCCGTGGCAGTTGCAATAGCCCTCTTTGGCCTTGAAAGCGGAGCGGCCTTGGCCACGGTTGTTGGCGTTTTGGAGGAAGTGCCAATAATGTTAAGCTTAGTATGGATAGCCAACAAGACGAGAGGCTTGTTCACAGCTAAATTCGAGTCTGGAAGTTCAGCACTGGTACTTGCAGAGGAGTAGCGGTTTTTTTTCTCTGCTTTTAGCTTTTGATACCAAAACCTTAATCAATGAAGATACCTTCATCAATTCTGGGATGTGCCATGAAGGTTGAACTTCCCGTCCCAAGGCTTAAAGGTGAGATGAGTGTTGAGGAAGCGATAAACCTGAGAAAGAGCATAAGAAGATACAAAGATGAGCCGCTAACCCTTGAAGAGGTGTCTCAGATACTCTGGGCGGCTTATGGAATAAACGCCTGGGGTAAAAGAACTTCTCCAAGCGCAGGTGCTTGCTATCCATTTGAAGTTTATGTAGTAGTCTCAAATGTCGAAGGGCTTAAACCGGGCCTCTACCACTACGATGGCAAAGCCCATACTCTGGAATTAATCCGCGAAGGGGACTTGAGCAAACCCCTCGCTAGAGCATGTCTCAATCAAAGGCACGTAGAAACAGCTCCGATAAACATCATCATAGTGGCGCACTACGAAAGGACGACAAGAAGATACGGGGAGAGGGGGTATAGGTATGTGCACATAGATGCCGGGCACATGGGGCAGAATATTTATCTGCAGGTTACCGCTTTGAAGCTGGGGACAGTTGCTGTAGGAGCTTTTATAGATGAAGAAGTTAAAAAAGTGCTTGATGTACCAGGAGAGCCGCTCTACATATTCCCCGTGGGAGTTCCAGAGGACTAAAGCTCGCTGGCTTTGTAAATGGCTATATCTTCCCCTTCTTCAATTAATTTTGCCTCGTACCTTTTTATTTTGCCGTTGGTGTTTATCTCCAT
>LGET01000243.1 GCA_001507935.1 Thermococcales archaeon 44_46 | reverse complement strand
ACATTCCCATACGCCCCTCGATGCTCAATAACAATGTAGTAGTCTTCCTCATTTTCCCTCGGATCGTATTTAATTTTGGAGAGAACCTCCTTAACAAAGCCTTTCCTCACTCAAAGACCCCCAGAACCTTTTTGATTAATTCAAAATTCTCCTTCCAGTTTGTTATATAGCTTCCATGCCCAGGCAAGGCAATGTAAACATCCAGTGCCTCCAGCTTCTTTAGGCTTCTTACCAATTCTTCAAAGCTCCCCGTGGGCAAATCCGTCCTTCCGACCGTGCCTTTAAATACGGTATCCCCTGTAAAAAGGACTTTTTCTTCTGGCTCATATAGACAGAGGCTTCCTGCAGTATGACCGGGTGTATAGATGACTTTAAGCCCCTTACTTCCGACCTTCAAAACGCTTCCATCATCAAGCCTTATATCAACACTATGCGGCATAAACCGTCTTCCATAGGCGTATGAGAGAATAATGTAGTCGTTTCCCTTTTCAATAGCCTCCGCTGTGAGAGTGTGGGCAGCAAAGAAAACTTCAATATCTCTCTCCTCCAAAAGCTCCTTAAACTTTCTATTTCCTCCAACATGGTCAAAGTGCTCATGCGTATTTAGAATCGTGACTCTTTCTAAACCCTCAAGGTAGCCTTCCCTATCAAACACCTCAAAATACCTGTGCCAGTAAACCCCTGTGCCAGTATCAACTATCAAGCCCTCTCTCCGATCTCGAAACAAATAGATGTTTGAATCATACCCTATCCCCTTGAACATTACCGTGTTTGGTGGGATTTCTATGGGAATCATTGTAATCACCTCAAAAAGGCTCGAGGGGGGACCGCCTCTTCATCTCGGGGGAGCAAGTCCCGTCAGGAGGGATGAATCTCTTCATCGCCTGATGGGTGGATAATCTGACTAGCAAATAAAGTTTTCTTTTTCCACAGTGTTTATTAAGCCAAAGTACTAAGTTTTATTTAGGTGAGCCAAATGAAAGCTGAGAGAGCAAAGGAAATTTTGGTCGAGCTTTTGAAGATCCCATCCCCATCAGGACAGGAAGACCGTCTTGCATTGCACATAATGGAGTTCCTCCACAGATTGGATTATGATGTCCACATAGAGAGCGACGGGAAAGTAATTGATCTCGTTGTAAACCCTGAAGCCGAGCTCTTCTTTGAAGTTCATATGGATACGATAGACATAAGAGCAGAGCCTTTTGTCAGGGGAAACATCGTCTACGGAACCGGTGCGAGCGATGTTAAAGGCGGACTGGCAAGCGTCCTCCTAATGCTTGAGAGCCTCAAGAGGGATAAGCAAGACCTTAACGTCGGAGTTGTATTTGTGAGCGACGAAGAAAAAGGAGGAATGGGATCTGCTCTGTTTATGGAGCGCTACAAACCAAAGATGGCAATAGTAATAGAGCCAACCGACCTTGAAGTGCACATAGCTCATGCAGGAAACATAGAAGCTTACTTCGAAGTTGATGGTAAAGAAGCCCACGGAGCATGCCCCGAGAGCGGGATAAACGCCATAGACCAGGCTTACAAGATGATAGAAGAGCTCAAGGCCCTTGAACCCTTCAAGCAGAAGGGAAAGTACTTCGATGCCTACATAGGGCTGCAGGAGCTGATATGTGAGAACCCCTACTACCTAATTCCAGCCCTCTGCAAGGGAAGGTTTGAAGCGAGGCTCTTGCCTGACCAGGAAGTTGAGGACGTTCTGGACTTAATGGAACCCATCCTGGACGAATACACCCTCCGGTATGAGTACACGGAAATATGGGACGGCTATGAACTTGACGAGAGCGAAGAGATAGTGCAGTTAGCTAAAAAAGCCATGGAAGAAGTTGATCTGGAAGACTTCGGAGGAATGAGAAGCTGGACGGATGCAATTAACTTTATGTACAACGGAACAAAGACGATTGTCTTCGGCCCCGGAAACCTCGACATCTCCCACACAAAGGGCGAAAGAATAGATGTAAGAGACGTGGTCAAGGCAAGCGAGTTTTTGAGGAAGGTTAATGAGATCTATGGGAGGAGTTAGGTCAATCCTTCCAGAACTTTCTCGTCCTTATGTACCTCCTCTCAGCTTCCAAAAGAGCTACCAGGAGTGCTTCTCCTCTATACTGACTCAAAAGCCTGGCGGCAGTGTCTGCACCAACGCCATAGCTTGCCAGTGCCAAAACCGCATCAAAGCCATAAGCTTTTATTAAGTCGCTTGCCTTTATTAACCTTCTATAGGCGCTCTCCTCTTCTTTTTCAAGTTTTTCCCCTTTCTTGAGCTTCTTCAGTGCAGAGACAAAAAGCTCCGCATCTATAGGATGTGCAACGGCAATCATCCTGGAAGAGCACTTGGGACACTGGAGATAATCCAAACGGTTCTTTAAGCGCAGAACTTTTGTGGTGCTCTTCCATCCGCAGTTGGTGCATAT
>LGET01000242.1 GCA_001507935.1 Thermococcales archaeon 44_46 | reverse complement strand
AGAATTCATTCTAGGTTTGATAGGCCTCCGGGTGATGTTATTGAATGGCTTCAGGAGGTGATGCCCCAGTTATCCTGACAATATCCCCTTTTTAACCGTAAACTTTAAATATCCTTGATATATAATACCAATTGGTAACTAAAATCACTGTTCTCTCTAACTCGCTTAAATCAGATAAAGATCAGCTATGGAGGTGAGAAAGTGATTAAGAGAGTAAAAACCGGCATTCCGGGGATGGATGAGATACTTCATGGGGGAATTCCGGAGAGAAACGTAGTTTTACTTAGCGGTGGTCCCGGAACAGGAAAAACCATTTTCAGCCAGCAATTCTTATGGAATGGCTTACAAATGGGTGAGCCTGGGATTTACGTAGCCCTCGAAGAGCATCCGGTTCAGGTTAGGCAGAACATGGCACAGTTTGGATGGGATGTTAAACCCTACGAGGAGCAGGGGATGTTTGCAATGGTTGACGCATTCACTGCCGGAATAGGGAAGTCAAAAGAGTATGAGAAGTACATAGTACACGACTTAACCGATATAAGAGAATTCATCGATGTATTGAGGCAGGCTATAAAGGAAGTCAACGCTAAGAGGGTTGTTGTTGATTCTGTTACGACGCTTTACATAAACAAACCGGCTATGGCGAGAAGCATAATCCTCCAGCTCAAGAGGGTTCTGGCTGGAACAGGATGTACAAGCATCTTTGTGAGCCAGATAAGCGTGGGCGAAAGGGGTTTTGGTGGGCCTGGAGTAGAACATGGAGTTGACGGTATCATAAGACTCGACCTTGATGAGATCGATGGAGAGCTCAAACGTTCCCTTATAGTCTGGAAGATGCGTGGTACAAGCCATTCAATGAGAAGACACCCGTTTGAGATAACCGACAAAGGAATAGTGGTTTATGCTAACAAAGTCCTGAAGAGAGGAGGAATTGTAGAAATTTAAAGGGGGTGATGGGTGATGACAGTTGAGATTCCACTTAACCCTGTTGGAAGACAGGAAATTCACCAGTTAGAGAGCATCCTCCTCTTTGCAACGCTCTTTAGACCCGAGGTCATTGAGCTAATCAAAGATCCTGCAGAGAGGCTAACATGGGTTGACAGCTTAGCCGTTGCAGCAGGAGCAATTGCAAGAGAGAAAGCCGGAATGACAACAAGCGAGATTGCAAGGGAGCTCGGCAGAACCGAGCAAACTATAAGGAAGCACCTCAAAGGTGAAAGCAAGGCTGGGCAACTGGTTAGAGAAACCTACGAGCTGATAAAGCAAGGGAAGCTCGATGAGCTTATCAAGACCATAGAGATGATAGAAAAAGGAGGACTCAAAGAGGTAATTGCCAAGGAGGAATATGAGAAGCTCATGCAGGAGTATGAAAAGCTCAAGATGGAATACGAGAAGGTTAAGGAAGAGCTCGAAAAGATGAAACAGACAGTGGAGCTTGAAAACCTGGAGAAGGCTAGAGAAGAGATAGAGAAGCTCAAGAGAGAGCTCGAAGAAACAAAAGCAGAACTCGAAAGAGTCAGGAAAGAAAAGAAGGAACTTGAAAAAGAGCTTGCAGAAGCTAAAGTAAAAATTATGGAGCTACAGAGCAGGAAAGTTGAAGAGGCAAAAGTCAAAGAACTGGAAGAAAAGCTCAAAGCAAAGGAAGAAGAAGTTAACAGACTAGAGAAACTGCTCGACGAAATCACACATGAAAAGCTGGAGCTCGAAAAGAAAGTTGAAGAGTTCGAGGGCCTTGCAGAGGAGTGGAGAAAAGAGAAAGAGGAACTCGAGAGAAAAGTCAACGAGCTTTTAAAAGAGAACAATGAACTTAAACAGAGACTCGAAGAGCTTGAGACCTACAAGATCAAGTTCGAGAATATCAAAGACAAGATAGAGAAAATAAAGATAGAGCTTGAAAAGTTGCTGGAGTGATTATCCCTCGTTTCTTCTATCTAGTTTTTCTTCCCATGTTAGGATCATGTGTGTGAATGTGCCTTCCTCCTCTTTGATTCCTCTCTTTACTTCTGAAACGTGGGCGTATTGAGCTCCGAATTTTTCGAGGATATAATCTACTGCTTTCTCTGGATCCGCCTTTTCGCCGCATGTATAGACATCTAACGCCGCGTATCCTTCTTCCGGCCATGTATGGACGGATATGTGGCTCTCAGCAACAATAACAACTCCGCTGACTCCTGTCGGCGAGAACCTGAAAAAGTAGCTTGCCTTGACTTCCATGTTTCCCACTTTTGCTGCCTCCAAGAAGATCTCCCTTATTTTGTTTGGGTCTTTTAGGACTTCCGGATCGCATCCTGAAGCTTCAACAACGTAATGATATCCAATGGTATCCATGAGCATCACCTACTTTAGTTGTCCACCTTAGGTTTTAAAACTTGTTCTATTTATGGGCTGTTCTTTAAACGATAACTACCGGAACATTTGAATATTTTTGGTTCCGTAAAGCTTAAATGGTTTTGAGTCATATTTTTTGATGG
>LGET01000241.1 GCA_001507935.1 Thermococcales archaeon 44_46 | reverse complement strand
TTTTGGATAAAAAGTTAGAGAACGTGACAAAATATTAGAAATCAGAAAGCCCCGGTGCCAATTCCACAGATCTTTGCAAAGGGACAGATGGAGCAGTCCTCTGTGTATGGCTTTAATGGGGGCTCACCTTTAACTGCTTTTGTTATTTCCTTTGCCTTTTCCATGTCCTCGTCGTCTCCTTCAAGGACGAGCGTTACACTTCCTTCTGCTCCACCAGCTCCGCCGGCGGCTATTGGGATAGTATCAACATTCGCTAGGATTTCATAAGCCTCAATCTCTGTGATTGGAATTGCGTGAGGAATTGGAACCAATGCCGCATATAATCCAGTGCCCCAGTCAAATGAATGAATGCCCGTTAGTTTTGCACTCACTTCCACTGGAGTAGGGGTGAATTTTTCGAGACTTATGGGGGTTATTGTTAAAACTCCTTTTGTTATTGTCCATCCGTACGTTCTCCCTATCGTACCTCCATCGGGTGCTGCGGCAAAAACTGCCACGTTCCAGTTGGAGTCTATTGCGTTAGCACCTTTAATAAAAACGTCATCAGGACCCATCTCTTTTAGTGCCTCTAAAGGCTCCCCTTCAAAAGGTTTGCCTTTGTACAGCACGAGATGCTTTGGCCAGGTATTCTTGGCTGTTACACAAGTTCTCCCCTTACTTACCGTCCCCACCGTCCATTTTTCCTTCTCAATTTTCTCGCCAAGAATTTCCTCGGCTATGTAAGCGGCTGTGGTTCCGGTTGCTATGTATACAAAACCGTTCTTGAGGGCGTTTTGTACTTCTTCCATAGCTACAACGGCTTTAGCAATTAAGCGCTTGCTTTCGGAGGGAGTTAAAGTCACAAGGGCTCTTTGCATGAAAATCACCTCATTAAATTTTGCATCTTAACCTTATTAAAATTGTGGAAAAGAGGTTAAAGAGAGTCTATAACGGACTTAACATCTTCAGGTGGTTATTTTTGTTGGCAATGAAAGTCTTCTGAAATGCAGTTTTCTCTAGCATAACACCTCAGCTCAAAACTAACTATTAGACAAATTTGGGTATTTGTATCCATCAACATGTAATAATGCCCAAAACTATTTAAGTTCCAGCATCCTATTTTCTTTGGTGTATTAGATGGAAAATAAAGAGATAGCGATATTTGCCGGAGGCTGCTTCTGGTGTATGGAAGAGGCCTTTGAGAGGCTTCCCGGAGTGATTGAAGCAATATCTGGCTACACCGGCGGCTGGGTGGAGAACCCTACCTACGAGCTCGTTTCAACGGGTGATACAGGCCACAGGGAAGCGGTAAAGGTTGTCTACGATCCCTCAAAGATCTCCTACGAGCGCCTTCTTGAGGTCTTCTGGAGAAATATAGACCCCACGGATCCGGGCGGCCAGTTCGCCGATAGGGGCGAGCAGTATAAGACCGCTATATTTTATCTCAACGAGGGACAAAGGGAACTCGGAGAGGAATCGAAGAGGAGACTTGAGCTCTCTGGAATATTCAAAGAACCGATAGCCACCGAAATCCTCCCGGCGGAGGAGTTTTATTCAGCTGAAGACTACCACCAGGGCTATTACTTCCGCTTTGAGGCGAGTTATAAGAATTACAAGCTCTACTCCGGAAGGCTCGGGTTTATAAAGTCTGTGTGGGAGAAGAACAGGCACTTTCGCCTCTTCCCGGAAAGGGAGCGTTACTGGCTCGGTTATGCTAAGCCGAGCGATGCAGAGCTTAAAAGCCTGCTAACTCCTCTCCAGTATAGGGTTACACAGTTTGGAGCCACGGAAGAGCCTTTCCACAACGAGTACTGGGACAACCACGACGAGGGAATATACGTTGATGTGGTCTCGGGCGAGCCTCTCTTCAGCTCGCTAGACAAGTACGATTCCGGAACTGGATGGCCGAGCTTCACGAAGCCCCTTGAGGAATGGGCTATCGTTGAGGCTGAAGAGTGCAAGGGCTTTCTTTGCGGGCGGGAAGTAAGGAGCCGCTTTGCAGGTTCCCACCTCGGTCACGTCTTTGAGGAACCCACTCCAACTGGAAAGAGGTACTGCATAAATTCTGCTGCTATTAGGTTTATTCCCAGAGAAGAGCTTAGAAAATACGGTTATATCGCCTACGAGCAGCTCTTTGAATAACACGATTTTGGGGAGTGGAGGGAGGCTGTAAAAGAAGGGTATGAAGGAGGAATTTCCCAGGGATTAGACTTGTAGTATAATGTGTTGTCTATTAACCTTTTTTGTAGAAAAAGAAACAGAAAGGCTCAAAGTGATTCAATAACCGCCTTAACGTCCTCAAGCGGCTCTTTGATGACTTCAACTATGTCATCTGCAGTGTTTATGGCAACGTATACGCTTCCTTCTTTCTCGTAGAGCAGTACTGGACAGGGAGCGAAGGAGCCGATTTCGTACTCCACCTTTGTCATCTCGTAGAACTTCTTCGGATTGCAGACGTAGAGGATTCTATATGGCTCCATCTCAACTCCAAG
>LGET01000240.1 GCA_001507935.1 Thermococcales archaeon 44_46 | reverse complement strand
CCAATAGTTCAGGGTTCAAGTTTCGCCTTTATTCCGGGGCTTATCAGTATAGGGAAAAGCTTGGGATTAGCTGCGGTAGAAGGAGCTCTAATCGTAGGTGGGTTAATAGAGACAGCAATAGGTGCATTCGGGATCGTCGGGAAGGTCAAAAGGCTCTTTTCGCCTGTAGTTACTGGGGTCACAATAATGCTCATAGGATTCTCCCTGGCCCATGTAGCGGTCAAGTACACCTTCAACTTCTTTGCCGATCCGAGCGGTTCAACAATAACGAAGGCATTTTTTATAGCACTAGTAACCTTCTCAACAACGGTCTACGTCGCACTTAAAGGAAAAGGGGCCTTAAGGGCGATGCCTGTAATAGTAGGAGCACTGGTGGGCTACATCGTCAGCATTCCCCTCGGAATGGCAGATTTCAGTCTGGTTAACGAATTGCCATTGGTAAATGCTCCAAAGCCGCTGCCATGGGGCACTCCAGTATTTGAAGCCTCTGCAATAATAACCCTGCTGTTCGCATTTATCGTGAGCACAATAGAAAGCGTTGGAGATTATCACGCAATTTCCGCGATAGCTGAAGCACCAATAACGAACACAAATATCAACAGGGGAATAATGAGCGAGGGACTTGCCTGTTCAATTGCAGGAATCCTTGGAGCCTGCGGAACAACAAGCTATTCCGAGAACATAGGGCTGGTTGCCTTAACCAAGGTGGCAAGCAGACAAGTTGTCCAGGTGGGGGGAGCCATATTAATAATCTTGGCGATGATTCCAAAGTTTTCGGGTGTTCTGGCCTCCCTTCCCCAGCCCGTACTTGGAGGCCTTACGATAGCACTCTATGGAATGATAAGTGTTACAGGGCTTAGATTAATAAAGGAGAAGGTAGAGCTCAACGATAGGAACATGCTCATAATAGCAAGTGCATTGATTGTAGGACTTGGGGCTCCCCAGTTGCCGCCAGAATTCCTTGAACACTTTCCACAAATTGTGGGGAGCATTTTAGAATCGGGAATGGCCATAGGGGCTTTAACGGCCATCTTGCTTGACCAGCTGTTGAGGTGAGTGAGATGATAGAGGATAAAAGGTGGAAAGGTGTTTACTCATTTGACGACTCTCCGTACCTGATGGAAGTCTTAACAGAGCTTAGGGACAAGGAAACGGACTCCATAACCTTCAGAAAAGGGCTTGTAAAGCTTGGAAGGTTTATGGGATATGAAATCATCAAAACGATGGAAACAGAGAAGATAAAAGTTGAGACACCTCTGGAAGAAACCGAAGGAATAATAGTCAAGGACAGGAGAAACGTGGTCATAATAACAGTCCTTAGAGCAGCGGTTCCCCTTATGGAAGGTCTTGTAAAGGTCTTCGAGCATGCAAGGATAGGAATCGTCTCAGCATCAAGAGGGAAGCCTCCAAAGTTCGAGATAGAGATGAACTACGTCAAAATCCCCCAGATAACACCTGAAGATACAGTAATCATAGCTGACCCGATGATAGCCACCGGTTCAACCCTTGTGAAAGTAATAGAGGAAGTCAAAAAGTACGGCACTCCAAAGAGGATAATCATCTTGGGAGTTCTTGCGGCTCCAGAAGGGATAACAAAGATAAAGGAAAGATTCCCAGAGGTCGAGATATTCGTAACGAAGATAGATAGGGAGCTCAACGACAAGGGCTACATACTCCCCGGTCTTGGGGACGCAGGAGACAGGGCATTTGGGGCACCAATAAAGGTCTCAACTCTGCCTCAGGTGCACACGATAGAGTAGGGAAAACTTAAATATCTTTTCTCTAATTATTTTTTGATTGAATATGGTGGACATAGACGAAATTGACAAGAAAATTCTATTAGAGCTTAGAAAGAATGGCAGGATTACCTTCACGGACCTTAGTAAAAAGCTTGGGCTATCTGTAGCAAGCATAAAAAACAGGGTCGATAAACTTGAAAGACTCGGCGCGATAAAGGGTTACTCCGCCATTGTGGATCCTGCTTTTCTTGAGGAATATCTGCAGGTTTTAATAGAACTTGAGTTGCTGGCTGATGACTCTCGGGCTGAGATAGTTTTGCAAGAGATAGGAAAGCTCGAAAACATCTTGGGCATCTATAAAAAGACCGGGGAATTTCAGGTGATGATAAGGGCTAACTTCAGGAACATGGACGAGCTGAAAAGCTTTTTAAGACTTCTCTCTCAAAGATATCTGCGTAAAAACCTCCGACGGTGGAGGGTCACCATAATCCTCGATGTCATAAAGGACAATGGAGTTCAGATTTCCAAGGGCTCCCAAAGGAGATGATAGGGATGCTCTTTGTAATCAGAAAGGGAAAAAAGAGCAGTGAGCTTGAAGCATTCTACATTGAAAATGAACCCGAAAAGCTTTCCCAAATCCAGAATTTAAAAGCGGAGAGAATTTTCAGGCTGATAATGAGGGGTAACAGACTTTTCAAGGTTCTGGAAGGAAGCAACTATCAAAATCCAAAAGAGAT
>LGET01000239.1 GCA_001507935.1 Thermococcales archaeon 44_46 | reverse complement strand
CCTTTTCGGAGTTTTTCTGCCAGTTCGACCAGCTTTTTTGCCCTTTCTATGTCGATGTCCTTCTTTGTGTCTCCGTTTTCTTTGATCCACGTGCCAACAATGAACCCATCCGCATATTTCCACAGCGTTGGCAGGTTCTCGTAGGTTGTCCCTGAACCAATCAAAACGGGAACGTTTGAAAGCTCTTTTGCAAGCTTAAGCTTTTCCACATCCACTTCACTGCCTGTTCTTTTTCCGCTGACTATCACGGCATCTGCCAGTCCTCTTTCGACAGTGTCCATTAAAGCCTCTTCGAAGTCTCCAAAGTGGTAGGCATGCTTAACGTGAACGTCCGCAAAAATCTTGATTTTTGAGGGGAGGAGTTTTCTGAGTCTTGCAAGCTTGTGCGCTTCTCCTTCGATTATCCCCTGGTCGGTATAAGCAACTCCGCTTAGAACATTCACTCTGATGAAATCTGCTTTTGTGGCATATGCTATGGAATAGGCCGCTATAGCATCGTTTCTCAGCACGTTTATGCCAAGTGGGAGGGAAATTTCATCTCTTATTGCTTTTGCAATAACGCTCATGGAAGCAACTGTTACAGGTTCGACGGTTTTTGAGAAAGGCACGTCGTTAAAGTTTTCAACCATTATTGCATCAAATCCCGCTCTTTCTAATTTTTTCGCCTCTCTTAGTGCGTGTGCAATGACTTCATCAAAATCATTTTGGTAGAGGTATGAGCCAGGCAGAGGCCTGAGATGGATCATTCCGATTAGTGGCTTGTCTTCGAAATTCATGGGATCACCAGAAGAAAATGGGGGCAGAGATAATAAGTTTTTCTAACCGGCTTTACTGAAAGCCTCTGCAATGGAAGCCATGCTGAGCTCCTCTCTCCCTAAAGGGTGGGGGTTCATCCTACCCCTTAACCGGTGGCACTCAAGCTCTCTAGGATTGTCGTTCCAACTCAGGTATCCCTAACTACTGAACGGGCATTTTTGAGATCGTATAAGGCTTTCGACACTCCAAAAATTAACCCTGAATTACTGCAAATGAACAAACCTGACCTCCTTCCCGCCGTGAAGGGCGAGGCTTTCAAGAGAAAAAAGTAAGAAAACAACCAGAAGAATGGGAGTTGAGACTATTTGCCCATTTTCTCTACAAGTTCGTCCAGAACTTCTTTGAACCTTGCCGCATCTGTCCATTTGATCCCCATCTTTTGAGCCCACGTTAAAATTCCAACATCTGCAGAAACAATTGTCGCATCAAGCTCTTTGGCCAAGAGGATAAGCTCGAAATCCTCTTTACTGTCTACGATTCCTTCTCGTAGGGCTTTTCTATAATTCCTTCTGAGCTTCTGAATTATTGCATCTACGTTTTGGGTGTATATAACGCTCTCTCTCACGGCCTTTTCAGCTACTCTCAGACCCTTATCTATTCTTCTCCTAATATCCTCTATGAGTTCATAAACGACGAAAGCCGGTATCTTGATATCGTGCACATTGGGGGGCTTTTTGATTATATAAAGCTCGATGTCGGGGGAAACCTCTTCGAGTTCAACGAAATGAGTTACCTCTTTGTAGATGCCGGGAGGCATGTAGAATTCGACCCTTCCAAAAAGCCTCTCCGCGTACTCTAAAAACTTTTTCATAGCTTCTGTAGGATTTTCCCCAAACTTATTTCTAATCTCGGGATTAACAAAGATGCTTGTGTCAAGTACAAAGCGGATCATTTTCACCACAACCTATTATTGTTCGTAAACTTTAAAACAGTAACCGCCAATTTAAATAGTCTCAGCACTTTTATTGGGAGGTTGTAAAATGAAAGTAGGAGTAGTATTTGGAATTAGTGAACTTGCAAATCCAAAAGCCTTTGAGAAGAAAACTTCTGAGTTCTTGATGAAGCTTGCCAACGAGTTTGAAATTGAGGGAGGAGTGTTTGTATCTTCAAAATCAGAAACGAGAGAGGTAGACTTCAAGGACGTTGATGTCATAGTACTGTACCCCCTAACCGGTGGCACTGAGAATCCTCTCAAAGAGTTTGCGTACTATAGAAAACCGATAATCCTATTCGGAGATCCATTTAACAACTCAATTGCCGCTGCAATAGAGCTCAGGGAGTATTTTAGAGAGAGGTTAATCCCGGCAACACTGGTTAAAAGCTTTGATGAACTTAAGGCTGCTATTCTGGGTTATGAGGATATGGGAGAAATCTTGGGCAAGTTCCTAAACCTCAGACTGGGGTTGATTGGAAGGACTTCTGTATGGCTTATAAACGAGAAGTTCGAGCTTCCTTATGTGCACATAAGTCTGAAGAAGTTCTATGAGTACTATGAATCAACAACGGAAGCTGAAGGATGGAAAGTTGTCGAGGAAATAATCGCAAAGGCCAAGGAAATAAAGGAACCTCAGCGAGAAGACCTTGTAAAAGCTGGCAGAATCTATGTGGCCCTTAAGAAAATAGTTGAGGACTATAATCTTGACGGGTTTGCGATAGGATGCTTTGAGATGCT
>LGET01000238.1 GCA_001507935.1 Thermococcales archaeon 44_46 | reverse complement strand
ATTCCAGGGATGAGTTCACCAACACCAACGTTAGCTCCAAGAGGCCCATATGTCCTGTCTTCCACATAAATGCCGGCTTCTTTAGCGATATCCTCATAAGTAGTATCAAAGATTTCTCCATTCTCAAATTTTCCAATGTAGTTAAAAACTACAAAATCTCCTTTTTCAACTTTCATTCTTTCCACCAACTAAATTTTTTCAAGATTAACTCTTTCATTGCCCTTATAACATTTTTGGTCAGCGTTATACAATTTTGTGATAAGGTATATATAGGAATTCGCTCTAATTACTATTAGGTGACCTTATATGGGAGAATTTGCGGAAATGCTTGAAAGAGAATTTAGTGGGTTAAAAACAAGAGAGATTTACTCAACAAAACTGGGCGATAGGTCTATTGAAATAATTGAAGTAGAGGCAAAAGGTTCTAAATTCCTTGTCATGTTCCAGGATGAACTGAAAAAACATGAACTGCATAGATGGTCTTTGATAATTACAAGTGCTAACAACACGAGGACGATTCAGGGAATGGATAAACTAGACACTTTAAAAATGAGAATTAAGGAGAATGTAAGGGCGATAATTGAAGGCATGTGATTGACTCTCGCTAGAGCCTCTTCACACTTGAAAACCCAATCACAGTGAGTTAGTCTGCAAGCTCGGCCTTTCCAAGAGCAAGTTCTCGATCCTCATGTATTCTATGAGGAAGAAAGGCCTTATCTGAAAGTTTTTGCGGTTCTTGGGGGTTGAGAAATCCCGACCCATTTCGCTTGTTCAGCTCAAGGACCTCAAATAGGACAACATATAAAGGGTAAGCAGAATGGTCATGTTCATGCAAGCTTGGTTCCCACCTCTTAATACGACAGCCCACTTCCTACTTTTCCTGTAATTCTTATCAGTTTTTCTGCTGGTTGGGACACAGAATTAGGACCTAATGTTAAAGCGCTCGGCCAAAACTTCTCGTACGAATAGTAAAAGCCTCTTCCTCAAGGTGAAAATATTTTCGTCCTCCCATAACGCCCTTTGGAAATAGGCTCCCTATTATTAATCCCTCAGACTTCAGTTTTGCACTAAAGGATATTAAAGCTCCTCTGGAAGGAGATAGTATACATAGTGTGGTCTGTTGGTGAATTCATCGATGTAAATCACTGTTCCGTTCTTGGGTGGTTTGAGGTAGTGTACCTCCCCTTTTTTAGTTGTTATTGCAGCAAATGCATCACTTTTTCTAACTCTATTCCCGACCTCTGCGATTATACTTGAAACGTATCCTTCTACGGGTAGGAGCATTAGTTCATCCCCTTTGTAAAGTCTTATTTCTGTTCTTCTATCTGGCAATACTATTATCACATCACAAATCATTCTATGCTCATATTTGTCTACATAGAAACGAAATCTGTCATAGACTTCTTTTTTCATGAATTTTGCTTTTTTTACATCTATAAAAGCAGGAAGTTTTTCCTCTTTCTTTAACCTCACTTCTATGTTTTTCTGAATAATTATACAATCTATCTTCGCCTTATCATCCTCCACACATTCCTCAGCAGTGCTCTCAACGAAAAGCAGTGGGATTTTTTCCATATTTTCACCCAGGTTTTCTCCCGTTATGAAACTTTTTAAACCTATCTTTGCATAGATTTACAGATGAGAGATTATGAAGCGTAGATTGACAATCCTTTATTTTATCATCGTTCTACTAATGAGTGCTATAATAAGCTCTCAAGCTAAAATTGGAGAGGTTAAAAAGGGAACTCAAGACTATTACTTGATTGGTCTGTTCTTTGCTATTTTGATAGTTATTGCAGGGATAATATTAATTCAGATCTTTCTTGAAGTTGGGGATCCCTTTGTCAAAAAAGGCCCAGATTACGAAGTAAATTGGGGGATATTTCTTGCTATGATAGTTGGTTCTATCATAATAGCCCTTCCACTCCTTTATAAGGCGTATAAGACACCCTTGTCAAACATAACCATTAACCAGACAGGGGGGGCCTACCATGTTAATCAGAGTTATAATGTCAGCTTTTATGAGAGATACTTCCAAAACCCGTTAGGTCCATCTGTCGAAGGGAGTATCTATTTATATGCCTTCTTTGGAGTGCTTGTGGCACTTTTGGCTTATGTTGCTGTTAGATTTTATCTTGATTTAAGAGCCGCAAAGGAGAGGAAAAGACTTAAAGAGATCGTAGAGAAATTTGATAAAAAGTTGGAGGAAGAAGGCATAAATTTCCTCGGAGATCCAAATGAGATAGTAATCAAATTGTATAAAAATGCGGTAACATGGCTCAGACTTTTGGGCATCCCTTACAGAGAAAGCTGGACACACTGGGAACATGCTGAGAAGGTGAAGTATAAACATGAGGCCTATGTGAGTCTTGCAAAGCTCTTTGAAAAAGCAAAATATGCACCTGAAAAAGTTACAATGGATGATGCTAGGAAAGCTTATGACCTCTATACGAGAATTAAAGGTGATGTAAATGAGGTTTAACCTTGCA
>LGET01000237.1 GCA_001507935.1 Thermococcales archaeon 44_46 | reverse complement strand
GCCGAATTGAACTAAAATGGTTATATATCTTTCTCCGCATCAAGAAAGCATGCCTTCAAGCTCAAGAATCTTTTTCTGCCGCAGATAAACTACAGGAATGCCATTTTCGCGGAGTTTTCTCTTCAATGCTTTGTCATTTGTGCATACTATTACATTTGGAGTTTTCAATGCAAACTCAAGTATCTGCTGGTCTATGGGCTTTTCTCCAAACCTGCCTATCTCTACAATATTGAACTTTTCAGCCAGCTTTTTGGCCATTCTAACAGCCATAAGGTCTTTTCCTTTGACCTTGCGTTCTATTACATTAAGCTCGTCAAGAACGACGTTTGGGATAAGAACCTCAAACTTCACATCAAGAACCCTGTGAAGCTCACTCACTATGTCAACCCCAAACTGGCCGGGAACTAAAAGAAAATTCGTGTCCGGAATAACGATCCACTTCCGCATAAAATCACCAAAAGAAAGGGAAAGGGTCATTCCCTTATGAATCCATAACCGATAAGTCTCCACCTTGAGCCTACCTGTCTGCTAATTGCAACTCTCTCTCCGGGCTCTGCACATATTGGAATCTGGAGCTTGAGCTCAACCTCGTCTTTGCCTATTCCTGTCACAAGGCCCATTGTTCTCGCTGTTCCCACGTTGAGGAGAAGCACTTCTTTCCTCTTTATAGGCTCTACTTTGAGTTCTTCTTCTGTCCCAACTACCCTTTCAAGGAGGTGCACTTCTAACCTGATGTCCTGCCAGACCGGTGGGAGCTTACCGGGCTTTCCGACGACGTTACCGGCCATTAAATCTCCTTTGGTCAAGAAGGGATCAAGCTTAGTCCCAACTCCCACAAGTCCACCGGGGTATGCCTCTTCTACAAATCTTCCACCTGCTTGAAGGGAAACTATCTCAGTGGTTATGGGCTCGTATTTTATTCTTCCATGTTCTTCATATGGAACTCCAGGCCTTATTTCAATTTCATCTCCGACTTTGAGCTTTCCTTGGACAATTGAACCTCCAATAACTCCACCAACAAGCTTTTCAGGGGGAGTTCCCGGCTTATTGACGTCGAAACTCCTTAAGACGAGCATTTTTGGCGGCTTGTTCGGGTCTCTCTCGGGTGTTGGGATAAAGTCCTCAATCGCCTTTATCAGCACGTCTATGTTTGCTCCGTGAAGGGCGGATATTGGTATGATGGGAGCGTTTTCTGCCACAGTACCTTTGACAAACTCCTTAATCTGCTTATAGTTTTCTATAGCCTGTTCCTTCGTTACAAGCTCAATCTTGTTCTGGGCGATTATTATGTTCTTATTTCCTACTATCTGCAATGCCATTAGGTGCTCTCTCGTTTGAGGTCTTGGACATGGCTCATTTGCCGCAATAACCAAAACCGCACCATCCATCAAGGAGGCCCCAGCAAGCATTGTGGTCATCAAAGCCTCGTGTCCCGGAGCGTCTATAAAAGAAACTCTCCTCTCGAACTCGGTTTCAGCACCACAGTATGGACATTTTGGAGAAGTAGAATACTTTCCACAGCTCGGGCACTTTCTTATTTCAGCATCGGCAAAACCTATCTTGATGGTGATACCCCTTCTAAGCTCCTCGCTATGGGTATCTGTCCAGATTCCGGTTAAGGCTCTTGTTAGTGTTGTCTTACCGTGATCAACGTGACCGACCATACCGATATTAACTTCAGCCTGCTTAAACTTCTTCTTTGCCATTTTCCTCGCCTCCAAAATTAAGGGTTTATTCTCCCTTATTAACCTTACCACAAGGACTTTTAAATTAATCGATTATACCAAAGATTAAAGAATGGAGAAGAAAGGCTTCATGGATAGACAATTTTAAGGTTTATTTGAACAATTTCAGGGCTTATTGTATTGCCCCTAACGGTTTTCTTCCTTCTTTCTCCCTTTTCTTGGGGTCTGAATCCGGGGCCTCTTGAAAGGAGAATCCTAACCCTTCTTGGGCCGTGTACATCTGGCCTCATGGGGAAGCCATCTTTATCAGTCCCGCCGGTTATTTTGAGCTTAACATCTGCGGGGATTTCACTTCCAAAGACTTCGCTCAAGTTAAGCCCCAACTCCTTAGCCTCTATTTCGTCTCCTATTCTAAGGCCAATCAACTTCTCCGCCTCAGCCCCAGTAATTTCAACTTGCTTTGCGATACCACTCTTTGGATCGGATATTACAAGCTTGAATGTTGCCATTTCCTCCCACCTCCACGTTCATTAGCGGGATTCATTGGGTAAACCCCTTGTCCACCATGGGCTAAGTGGTTTTATTTAAAAAGGTTTCTTTGACAAAAACTTTTTTATATGCGTATGCTCATCTTCTCAACAAGAGGTGATACAATGGCAAAGGAAAAAACAACTCTACCCCCAACCGGTGCAGGTTTGATGAGGTTCTTTGACGAAGACACAAGAGCAATAAAAATAAGCCCCAGAGGGGCAATAGCAATAGTATTGATATTTGTGGCTATTGAGATATTGCTTAACGTGTTTGGCCACCAGATATTTGGTTAGAG
>LGET01000236.1 GCA_001507935.1 Thermococcales archaeon 44_46 | reverse complement strand
TATAAAGCCGCTATTGCCACCGATGGCTTTTACAAGCTTGTTCCAACAATTCCTCCAACCATAGAAATAAACGGGATAAGAATGCACAGGACAAAGGACACCAATCCACTAAAAGACACCCGGAGTAAAGTGGATACTGTAAAGCCAAAGGAAGGAGAGTTTGTTATAGATACTTGCATGGGGTTAGGGTACACGGCAATAGAGAGCGCAAAAAGAGGAGCTTATGTTATTACGATCGAAAAAGACCCAAATGTAATCGAGCTCGCCCGGCTTAATCCATGGAGCAGGGAAGTTTTTACATCTCAGAACATCCAGCTTATTCAGGGAGATGCGTTTGATGTGATAAAGAGGCTTAACGATGAGAGCTTTGACGTCGTGATACACGACCCTCCGAGATTTTCACTTGCCGGGCATCTCTACAGCGAAGAATTTTATGCAGAGCTGTTTAGGGTCTTGAAGCCAAAAGGAAGGCTGTTTCACTACGTAGGAAATCCCGGCAAGAAGTATCGGGGAAAAGACTTCCAGAGAGGGGTTATGGAAAGGTTAAGACGCGTGGGGTTCAAGGGAGTTAGAAGAGTCGAAGAAGCCCTAGGGGTAGTGGCTTCAAAGCCATAACCGGTGATTGCCGTGCTGTCCAGGGCAATAGAGGACCTGAAGGACTTCGCAAGCAGAGAAAGCCTCTACGAAAAGAAAATTCTGCTTATGTTTAGCGGAGGCAAGGACAGCAGTTTAGCACTTTACCTCCTCAAAAAGGCAGGTTTGGATGTGTCTGCAATAACCTTCATTCACAGATGGAGCTGGAGAGAACCCCTTCCACGCATGCTTAAATTTACGTCTTCTCTTGAGGTAGAGCACTACCTCGTTGATATAACTGAAAGCCTTCTAAGAAACTCCGTCGGAAGAAAAGGGCCGATATGCATCCACTGCAAGAAAGTTATGCTTAAGAACGCTTACTGGTTCGCAAGAGCAAATGGGTTTGACATCATTGCAAAGGGGGACAATGCAAACGACAAAATAAAAGGCGCTTTGCTGGATCAGTGGGATGGGGACCACAGGCTCAGCACCATTCCAAGGATTGGAATTCCAATTTTGAGACCCCTCATAAACTACATTGCTGAAGAAGTTGAAGCCCTCGCAAAAGAGGCAAATATAAAGGTTTTTAGGATGTATGAGTACGGAAGAAGGAGGCAGTGGAGGGAAGGGTGCCCCCTGCAGTATATTGACAAGGAGCAGATAATAAAGGAGGAGTACTTCGATTTGGCATATGAGGCGAACTATGAAATAAGCAAAATCGCAAGGAAGCATAAGGTAAGAATGAGCGTTATTGTGCCTTCTTTCATGGTAATGTGTCACGGGTGTAATGAAAAAGTGCTGAAAGAGGCTGAAGCTGCCCTTGAAAACATTAAAAGGAGGTTTGCCAATGCTTCCTCTGGGAAAAATTAGAAACGAAGTTTTAAGAAAAATAATTCTCTCCGATCTCCCCATTGACGATGAGAAAATTGTTGTTGGGCCAAAAGAGGGCTTTGATGCCGCTGTTCTGGAATATGATGGTGATAACTACCTTGTGATTGCCACAGACCCGGTTCTTGGAGTTCCAAGGGAGCACTTTGGATTTTTCACGTACCACTTTGCCTCAAGCGATGTAGCTGTTTTTGGAGCAAGGCCTAGATGGCTGATTGTTGACCTCCTTCTACATCCGGGAACCAAAGAGGAAGAGCTGAAGGCTATTATGGACGAGCTTAGAGGGGAGTGCAAAAAATACGGAACCTCCATAGTGGGAGGTCATACTGGTGTTTATAAAACCATTAACGACTTCACGGCCACAACAACTGCTGTGGGGATCGTGAGAAAAGATGAACTGAAGCTCCCGCTCGCTAAGCCTGGAGATGACATAGTTATCACAAAAGGAGTTGCAATAGAATTTGCGGTCGGAGCTGCGTGGTTTAAAGCCGAGGAGCTCAAGAGCGTACTCTCCCCGTCAGAAACCTCTTTTCTGAGAGAGATGTACAAGCTTGAGAGCGTTGTTAAAGATGCACTTCTGGCAAGGGAGTTTGCAAGGGGGATGCACGACGCAACTGAAGGCGGCTTAACGGCTTTACATGAGATAGCAGACAATTCCGGAGTGGGGTTTGAGGTTTATTATGAGAACCTCTACATGCATCCGCTTGTGGAGAAGGTCGTGAACTTTTACGGCGTAAACCCACTAACCGTCTCTTCAACAGGGACTTTAATCATTATCTCACCAAGAGAAAATACGAGAGAATTAATCAAAAAGCTCCAAACAAACGGAGTAGGGGCTTTTGTCATTGGACAGTTCACGGAAGAAAGGGAGAGAGTGCTGATAAAAAACGGCAGGAGAGAAGAGTTCCCGGAGTTTGAAAGAGATGCGTATGCAGAGGTGTACTACTGACCTCCTCCCGCCGTGAAGGGCGAGGCTTGAAAAAAGAAAAAGTCACTTCACCTTATACCTCAGCAGTGCGGCAATGCCACCAAGGGCCTTGAGCTTTTCACC
>LGET01000235.1 GCA_001507935.1 Thermococcales archaeon 44_46 | reverse complement strand
CCTCAAAATACAGCGACCCAAGCTCGGGAATTACTTGGGGAGTAACCTTAACATCCCATCCTTGAGGAGCGCTTACCTCAAATTTTATGTTCGTTATTGGAGCAGTTCCAATGTTTTCGAGGGAAAGATAAGCGATTCCATCCTTACCGGCTTTAATATTCACCATTGGTGTCTCCGGATACATCTCAAATTTGTATTCCCCGATAAGCTTCACCAACAGGTTTATCCTTTTCTCCAATCCAGAGGAGCTTTTGACAGCGATAATTAGATTGTATTCCCCAGGCTGGGCATTGTAAGGTGGAACTATTCTTAAAGCAACTTCCTTGGATTCTCCTGGGCTGATTGTTATCTTTCTGATAGGACTTTCCGCATAGTAAAATTCAGCTGACCATCCTTCCGGAACGTCAAAAGCTGAAAGCGAATACCAGTCTTCTTCTTTTCCTAAGTTCTTTATGATCACTGCATACCTACCTATCGATCCTGCTGCAATTGCAACTGTGTCTCCACTTCCTTCAAGCTCGAAGTAGTAGGGGAGCTTTGTTAGGGTTATCTCCAAAGTTTTTTCCTCCCCATCTTCAACTGAAACTTCTTTTTCAACCAATTCATATCCCTCTTTTTCCACAAAAATTTTGTATTCTCCGGGTTTAAGCTCTATCTTAGCTCTTCCATAGCCGTCTGTGAAGGCAGTTTTGTTTCCAGTGCTAATTTTTGCTCCCTGTACAAAGTTACCTTCCTCATCTTTAGCTGTCACGACTATTTTTGCGGGCTCTCCTTTGTGCGTCTTGTAGATAAAAACACTCACGTTCTTTTCTATTCCGTTTATCGAGAACCCTATTTTATGCTCACCAAGCTCAGCATTTCTCGGAGCCTCTACAAAAAGAGTTATCTCTTGCTCCCCTTCCAAAAGAAAAGACTTAACTCTCTGGTTACCCATGAGGAAATATGCGTTCCATCCAGCAGGTTTCTCTGTTACTTCCAGCTTTACAGCTTTCTCCTCTCCCCTATTTTTTATGATTATTGGGAATGTAACACTCTGACCGGCCTCAGTTTCCACGTTAAGCAGGGGAATCGCAATATCAACAACTTCGTCTCTAACCACGTCAATGGTAATCTCACCAATTTCCTCACCAACTGCAAATCGAATTTCTTTTGTCCCTTTTGCATTTTCGGGAATCGTTATAAAAAGGGTTAGGACAGCAGAAGCTTTGGCATTTAAAGCGATTTCATTGACCCCATATTTCCCACTCTCATCGAGAACTCTTACATCCCATCCCAAAGGCTTTGAGAGGATTTTTAGCTGTAAAGTTAATTCCTTGTTGCCGTTGTTGTAGACCGTTATTGGAATTCGGACTTCATCGCCAGCTTTCACCTTAAGTCCTTTGAAAGGATAGTACAGCTCATAGTCTTTTCTCTCTTCTCTTTTTACTTGAATATTGGCAAGATAAACCCTCAAAACGTCTCCCGTGTATTCGAGGGCGAGTTTGTCGTAAACTCTGACAGATTTTGCCTTTACTTCTACTTCATCTCCGTTTATGCTCAGTAGTACGCTTTCATTACCTGACTTTATCACCTTTAGAGCATAATCCCCTACTTCAAACGAAGCTCCGTTTTTAGGGGATATCTCTTTGGTTAGAGACGGCTTGTACTGCAGAGCAAGGAACACCTCCTCATATTCGGCATTATAGCTTCCAAGGACGATTCTCATGTTGCCAATCTCAGTTAGGTTTCCCTGGCCAACAACCTTCTTTATTTCCTCGTCCTCGTAGATTATGGCATATGGCTTCATTTCATTCTTTTCCAAGGTTACATCTATTTTATAATCCCCTACAATTATGGTTTCCCCTATTTTTACCCTATCTTCAAACACCGTTACCCATGGTTGGGCATTTATCAGAGGATAATTCGAGAGCAGAAAAAGAAAAACTATGATAAAAGCCTTCTTTTTCATTTAGCTCACCTCTTGTAGATGGTTTTTAGGAAAACATCCTCCAAACTTGGTTCTTCAACTTCAAGGTTCACAATTGTTATCCCCTTCTTTGCAAGAAGCTCTGAAAGCTGCTCTCTAATGTCTTCCTTCGCAAATATGATTGCTTTATTTTCGCTTACTCTTTGCATCCTTATGATCTCAGAAAGTTCAATTTCTGGAAGCGCCTGCTTTGTCTCAACCTTTATCTCATACCCTTCAAGCTCCATAAATTCTTTCTTTATTTCCTCAAGCGTTCCCAGCGCCCTAAGCTTCCCCTTGACTATTATGCCAACCCTATCACTCAATTCCTCCACTTCGCTGAGTATGTGAGACGAGAAAAATACAGTCTTCCCTTTTTTGCGTTCTTCTCTAACGATGCTTTTTACTAGGTAAGCCCCTTCCGGGTCGAGGCCGCTTGTGGGCTCGTCCAGTATTAGCACTTCGGGATCGTTTATAAGTGCTTGAGCCAGCAAAAGCCTCTGCTTCATGCCTTTTGAAAAGGCTTTGACTTTTCTATACCTTACTTCCCACAGTCCTACAAGCTTTAAAAGTTC
>LGET01000234.1 GCA_001507935.1 Thermococcales archaeon 44_46 | reverse complement strand
AACAAAATCAACAATAGATGGGATTATCAAATGAACAGGTTTCACTCCTTTTCCAGTACAACAGCCGTTCCATAGGCAAAAATCTCTGCTGCTCCTGAGGCAACTGCTGAAGTCATAAATCTAACCCCAATAACTCCGTTTGCTCCCATTTCCTTTGCGTGCTGAATCATCCTCTGAAGGGCTATCTCTCTCGCCTCTGCAAGCATTTCAGTGTACTCTTTAACTTCTCCACCCGCGATATTCCTTAAACCGGCAAGTATATCTTTTCCAAGGTGCTTTGCCCTAACGGTTGCTCCTCTTGCAATTCCGAGAACCTTGACTACCTTATACCCCGGAACATTCTCCGTTGTAGAAAGAATAAATTCCTCCATATTCACCACCCAGATACTTCGAACTTCGAGGTAATCTTATATTCTAAAGCTTAAATACTTTTCTGGAGTAATAGGAGAGGTGAGAAAATGGAGCTCACACATGTCGATGAAAAGGGCGTAAAAATGGTTGAAGTTGGGCATAAGGATGTGGTCTTCAGGAAAGCCGTTGCAAAGGGAAGAATAAAACTAAAACCTGAGACCATCAAGCTCATCCAAGAGGGAAAAACAAAAAAGGGAAACGTGATAGCAGCTGCACAGCTTGCGGGAATTTTGGCAGTAAAGAAAACTCCAGAACTCATTCCCCTCTGTCACCCAATTCCACTAACCGGAGTGGATATATCTTTTGAGTTCGGAGAAGACTACATCGAGGCAACTTGTGAGGTGAGGGCTTACTACAAAACGGGCGTCGAAATGGAAGCGCTAACTGGTGTCAGCGTTGCCCTTCTCACGATATGGGACATGGTAAAAGCTGTAGAAAAAGATGCTAACGGCCAGTATCCCTTTACAAAGATTGAAGAGATTAGAGTAGTGGAGAAAGTGAAGGAGTAGGGTTTATAAAATCCACCAGAGGTTTAGTGAGAGATGAAGCTCAACAGTGAAGCAAAGGAAATATACAAGGCTATAAAAAATGAGATAAAAAGGAGAATCCAGCTCAGAGAAAGTCTAGCGTACCTTGAGAAATTTTCGCTAACAAACAACAGAGAGGAAATATTGAGAAGACAGAGGTATCTGAAGGAAAATCTTCCGAAAATCAGCGAAGAGCTAAAGCCTCTCCTTTCAAAGATAAGACCCATAAGGTTTAGAAGAGAATATCTCCACGACAGGCTTCTTGTAGTCAGTGAAGAGGAATTCGAGAAGGCAAAAGCCCTCAACATATGTGACGTCTCTCTAGAACCAGAGGAGGGTTACGACCTATTACTGAGCACAGTTGATTATGGCATTGATGTTGAACTTTCCATTAGCGAAATAGCTCCCGAGCTCTATATAATGCCCCTGTGGGAAAATCGGGAAACCCTTAAAGCCCTCGCTACCATAGGTAAGCTTACAAACTCTCCTTCCGTTGCAGAAGAAATCCTGACAGAACTGAAAAAACTTGAGCCAGTTATGAAAAGGAAAGAACTTCTTGAGAACCTTGATGAGATAATTAGACGCGAAGAAGAGAGGCTAAACTCCAAAATTGAGGAAAGGTTAAAGGAGTTCAGCCTAACCCTCAGCGGAAAGGAGCTTTTGGAATTCCTGAGGGAACTGAAAGACGGGAATTATGGGGCGATATTCTCCCATTTCTCTCAGGTCGAAAACGAAATCCTTGGAGAAATACGGAAAAGCGAGGAGAGGCTCAGTGAACTGCTCAACCTTGATGTGGAAGTGTTTTCAAGAGAAAACCTGTATCCCGTGGAAGTTTCTCCGGAGACAGTTGAATTCCTGAGGGCAGAACTCGAAAGGGAGATAAAGGTTGAAACTTATCTGACAAGCCGTGAAATTCTAAAGAGAATAAAGCACATAATCCCAAAATTAAAGGAAGAGCTCCAAAGGGCTTACGAACTTGAATTTTTGAGGGCTGTGAAAGAATTCACCAAGGGGTTTGTCTTTCCGGAAATTGCCAGCGGCGGAATCGCTTTTATAAACGGTAGGCATCTGTTCATTGAGAATCCCCAGCCGATTAGCTATGTTGTTGGAAGCATCGCGAACTTTGAAGGCACGAATGGAGAAAGAATTGTAATCTTAACGGGAGCCAACAGTGGTGGGAAAACATCTCTGCTTGAGACTATTACTCAGATAGCCATCCTTGCCCACATGGGATTCCCGGTTCCGGCAAAGAAAGCATGGGTTGAGCCGTTAGATGAGCTGTTTTTCTTTAGAAGGAAGCGCTCATCTTACGGGGCTGGTGCGTTTGAAACGGCTCTAAAAGCCTTTGCACGCTCGCTCACAAGGGATGGCAAAAAGTTAATCCTCATAGACGAGTTTGAGGCGATAACGGAACCCGGCGCTGCAGTTAAGATTATTGGAGAGCTTTTGAAAATAGCCTACGAAAAAGGTTTTTACGTTGTTATCGTCTCGCATTTAGGGGAAGACCTAAAGAGAGAGCTGTCCTTTGCGAGGGTTGACGGTATTGAGGCTAAAGGCCTGGATGAGAACCTCAACCTGATAGTGGACAG
>LGET01000233.1 GCA_001507935.1 Thermococcales archaeon 44_46 | reverse complement strand
GGTAGAAGGGTTAGGTTCAGGGTACTGGCAGCGGTAGGAAACAGAGACGGTTACGTGGGGCTTGGAATTGGTCACGGAAGAGAAGTTGGAATAGCCATAAGGAAAGCAATAAACTACGCTAAGATGAACATAATTGAGATCAAGAGAGGCTGTGGTTCATGGGAGTGCAGATGTAGAAGACCACACTCAATCCCATTCGCCGTCGAGGGCAAGAGTGGTAGCGTAAAGGTCAAGCTCATGCCAGGACCAAGAGGGCTTGGTCTCGTTATCGGTGACGTTGGTAAGAAGATACTCAGCCTAGCTGGAGTCAAGGACGTGTGGTCACAAACATTGGGTGAGACAAGAACCACAGTTAACTTCGCAAAGGCAGTGTTTGAGGCACTCTACAACACCAACAGTGTCGCCGTGAAACCTGAGATGATCGAGCGCTATGGTATCGTGGTTGGTAGAGAAGTCCCACAGAACTTTGAACTGTGAGGTGAGCGAGGATGGCAAAACTTGCTTTGATTAGGATAAGAGGCAGGGTGAATGTTAAGAGACCCGTAAAAGATACCCTTGCAATGCTGAGGCTTCACAAGATAAACCACCTTGTGATCGTTGACGACACCCCAACTTACAAGGGAATGATACAGAAGGTAAAGGACTACATCACTTGGGGAGAGATAAATGCCGAAACCTTAGCAAAGCTTATAGAAAAGAGAGGAAGGCTTCAAGGAAACAAGAGAGTTACAGAGGAATACGTCCAGGAAAAACTTGGCATGAGCATCAAAGAATTTGCTGAGAAAGTAGTCAACGGAGAAATGAAGCTCAGTGATCTGCCAGGACTCAAGCCGGTATTTAGACTTCACCCAGCAAGGGGCGGCATGGGAAGTAAGAAGAGAACCTTTAAAGAAGGTGGCGCGTTGGGATATAGAGGAGAGGCCATTAACGAGCTTATAGAGAGAATGCTGTGAGGTGCGCGAGATGATTAGGAGAAAGAAAAAAGTGAGAAAGCTTCGCGGTTCCCACACTCATGGATGGGGCTGCAAAAAGAAGCACCGCGGTGGAGGACACAAGGGCGGTAGAGGTATGGCAGGAACTGGAAAAAGAAGCAAGGCTAAATGGACATGGGTCATCAAGTATGCCCCTGATCACTTGGGTAAGAGGGGCTTCAGCAGGCCTGTGGAAGTTCAAAGAGAGATAACTGCAGTAAACCTCAAATTCATTGACGAGCACCTTGACGAGCTCATGCAGCTTGGTATTGCCTACGAGGAGGAAGGAAGAATTATTGTCGATACAACTCAGTTTGCCGATAAGGTGCTTGGAAGCGGAAAGCTCACAAAGCCACTCGTAATTAAAGCCAGGGCCTTCTCCCCCAAGGCCGAGGAGAAGATTATTCAGGCCGGGGGAGAGGCGCTGATAGCTTGATTTTTCTTTCTCTTTTTGGATAATTATTTTTGGGGTGTAATCCATGGGAGCAAGGGAAATAATATACAAAATAGAGCACATGTTTCCAGAAATTGAAAGGCCAAAAAGACATGTCCCGCTGAAGGAAAAATTCGCTTGGACAGGAGTTGCATTGTTGCTGTATTTTATTATGGCACAGATACCTCTTTTTGGAATTCCAGGTGAAATACAGGACTACTTCCAGACTTTAAGAGTGGTCCTAGCAGGTAGAAATGGTAGTCTATTAACACTTGGTATCGGTCCCATAGTTACCGCTGGAATTATAATGCAACTTTTAGTCGGTTCAGAGATAATAAAGCTGGACCTCTCAAATCCTGAGGATAGAAGATTCTATCAGGCTCTGCAGAAGGTATTTGCAGTGTTCATGTGCTTCTTTGAGGCAGCTGTTTACGTATTTGCGGGAGCGTTTGGTAACCCTACGTTAACAATCAAGGTACTCCTCATGTTCCAGCTCGCCTTTGGTGGAATAATGGTAATGATTATGGATGAGCTTGTGAGCAAGTGGGGAATTGGTAGCGGTATAAGCCTCTTCATTGCTGCGGGAGTCTCACAGACAATTGTTACTAGAGCCCTTAACCCATTAACAACAAACCAAGCTATAGACCCACTAACAGGTGGGCCTGCTATAATAGGTGCTATTCCGGCATTTATCCAGCACTTAATTAAAGGTGATATTACCGGGGCACTGTACAGAAGAGGACTCCCAGATATGATCAGCGTTTTGGCAACAATAGTTGTCTTCCTAATAGGTGTTTACTTGGAAAGCATGAGGGTAGAGATTCCTCTCAGCTACGGAAGGGTAACTGTTAGAGGAAGATATCCAATAAGGTTCATGTACGTCAGCAACATTCCGATCATACTTACCTTTGCCCTTTACGCAAACATCCAGCTCTGGGCCAGGCTATTACAGAGACTTGGTCATCCAATCCTTGGAACTTTCGATGAAACCGGGGCTGCGGTTTCCGGATTTGTAAGATACGTCTTGCCACCCAGAGATATATTCAGCGTTACAGCCGATCCGTTAAGGGCTTTGGTTTATGCCATACTCACAATAATGTTCTCATTACTCTTTGGATTCCTCTG
>LGET01000232.1 GCA_001507935.1 Thermococcales archaeon 44_46 | reverse complement strand
CCAACGTTTCCCTGAGCTGAGGCAACTTCAAAGAAAGCGTCCGCCAAGCTAGCTCCAGCCCTAAGCATGACCCATACGGTTCCAATTAGCAAGAAAGCAATGTAGGTCATCGTAAATCCTAAAACCTCCTGCAGATCTTCCTCTGTAAAGGTATAATCGCCAATTTTTCTTTTTATGACCGCGCCCTTGGGAAGGATGGCCTGTTGAATAGTCCACTTTAATGTCTGGAACGTTAGAGTGATGCGGATGAGCTTTATACCTCCCGCTGTGCTTCCAGCACTACCACCAACTACCATCAGAAAACCAATTAGGAGCTTTGCCAGCTCTGGATATTGGGATAAATCCGAGATAGAGAAGCCAGTACATGTTAGCGCAGAGACCGCATGAAATACGGCTTCCCTGAAAGATTCTCCAATTGTCAGCCCATCGTAAACCATAAGCCCATATCCAATGAGCGCTATAACTGGGGTTAAAAAGAAGAACATGTACTTAACCTGGATATCCCTAAAGAAGGGCACAAGAGACTTCTCCTTAAACATTTTATAGTGGACGGTAAAGTTTGTTGCACCCATTATCATAAGAAAAATCGTAACTGCCTCTATGCTGAGGCTGTTGAAAAACCCTATGCTCAAGTCGTGGGAACTCATACCACCGGTTCCAAGCCCGGTCATTGAGTGTATCACAGCATCGAAGAGACCCATACCGTTTATGTAGTATAGGTAAACACCCACAACAGTTAAGACAGCATATATCTGGAAGATTATCTTTGAAGTATTTGCCAAGTTTGGGAGAATTCTCTCGCTTCTCGCTTCCGCTCTGTAAAGTCTTGCCGCAGCAACTCCTGGGCGAATCAAAATGGTAAGGGCAACCAGCACTATACCTATTCCACCAAGCCACTGCATCCAAGCTCTCCAGAATAGAATTATATGGGGGTAGCTTTCGAGATTGCGCATCATGGTTAACCCGGTCCCGGTCCAAGCAGACATGCTCTCAAAATAGGAGTCAACAAAGCTCATACCTGCTATCCTCATGAAGGGAACTACACTTACAAAAGACGCAAAAAGCCATACGAAAGCGGCAGAAATCATGGCCTGTCTCAGGTTTACATCTTCTATGTGTTCAGAATGTCTAGCAAGCCATGCGCCAAAAAGAATACATGCCAAGCCAGGAATAACAAAATAATAGACGTACTGCATCTCTTCCCTGTAAATCCACGTAATTAAGACTGGGATTAGATAAGCAACACCTATACCTTGAAGAAGCGCTCCTATGAGATTTCTTATGACAAAGATGTCATCGGCGATGTTGATGTACTTCCGAAGCTCTAGCATTGGGTCACCACATTGTTTAAGGAGAATAGGGCGTTAAAAAATTTTCGAGAAATCAGACAACTTTTTTAAAAACAAAATAGAGAGTGAACTTAGGTGGTAGAAGTGGAAGACAAAATTGAGAATCTCCTCAAGGCAGGTGAAATTGCAAAGAAGGTTAAAGAAGAGGTTTTAAAGCTAATAAAACCTGGAGCATCACTTTATGAGATAGCCGAGTTTGTTGAAAGTAGAATAATGGAGCTTGGAGGAAAACCGGCCTTTCCGTGCAATCTTTCAATAAACGAAATTGCCGCTCACTACACCCCCTATATCGGGGATAAGACGGTTCTCCAGAAGGGGGATTACCTAAAAGTTGATCTAGGCGTTCACGTTGATGGCTACATAGCGGATACAGCCTTTACAGTGAGAGTGGGAATGGAGGATGACGAGCTAATTGAAGCTTCAAGGGAAGCGCTTGAAAATGCGATAAGCGTTATCAGAGCTGAAGTAAGAATAAACGAAATCGGGAAAGTTATAGAAGAGACCATAAGGAGATACGGCTTTAATCCAATAGTTAATCTCAGCGGGCATGTAATAGAGAGGTATAAGCTCCATACAGGCATTTCAATCCCAAACATTTACAGACCACACGATAACCATGAGCTCAAAGAAGGGGATGTTGTAGCGATAGAGCCCTTTGCAACCACGGGCGCTGGGCAGGTAATAGAGGTGCCTCCTACGCTGATCTACATGTACCTTAGAGACCGACCCGTTAGGTTACCACAGGCAAGAAACCTCTTAAGCTACGTTAAAAAGAACTTTTCCACCTTGCCATTTGCATATCGCTGGGTTCAAAACCTCATGCCAGAGGCACAGCTGAAACTGGCATTAATGCAACTTGAAAAAGCTGGAGCACTTTATGGTTATCCCATCCTGAAGGAGATAAGAGGAGGACTCGTTTCCCAGGCAGAACATACGGTAATAGTTGAAAAGGACGGAGCCCTTGTGATTACATAGCTCAGCTTCGCTTTGCTTTTTAAGTTTCTCTCTGTTAGAAGCCACCACGGTAAAATCGGTTAATAATGAGATTGACGGAAAAGAAGTAAAGCTGTGACTCTTTTTCCTTTTTATTTACTCGGCTATTGGCGCCGGGGCGGGGATTTGAACCCCGGCGGGCAAACGCCCAGTGGATCTCGAGTCCACCGCCTTCCCTGGCTAGGCTACCCCGGCGCTC
>LGET01000231.1 GCA_001507935.1 Thermococcales archaeon 44_46 | reverse complement strand
GAACCCGCGACCACCGGGTTAAAAGCCCGGTGCTCTAACCAGGCTGAGCTACCGGCCCTCGATAAGTTAGGGATTGCAATGCTCTTATAAATTTTTTGGTTTTTAACGTGCTGCTGTCAGGATAAGCCGTTGGGTGTTGCGTTTTAATATGTAGCACCTCCACAAAAAGGGAAGCATGAAAGGTGGGTTTATTTTGATTACAAGGTAGTATCTAGCCCTCTCTTAATTCTTTGGTCCTAGATTTTATTGTATGTGACTTTTTGATTCAAGAAAGTGGAGAAGGAGATAAAGCGAGTTTTTTGGTTTGATAAATCCAAGGCGATGCTACCAGATAGGTTCAGAGAATGTTGTCCTGATAAGGGGGCTACCTACACAAAAAATTTTAATACTCTCCCAGCTAGAAATATGTTGATCTTATAGTTGGAGACTGGAGGGTGTCATTTCATGAATACGAATTTTCTAAATACTCTCCGTTATATTGGGAAGAACAAACTAAGGCTTCTTAGATATCTCGCTCGAATATATCCCTCGCCAGCTTATCTTTCAGAGATAGCCAAAGCTACAAATTTAAGCATACAAGAGGTCAAAGACATGCTCTTAGGAACAGCATCTATACATCAAGATGATAAATCACTTGTGGACTTAGGATTAGTTGACATTGTTGAGGGAGAAGGATTTAAGTATTATCGCTTATCGGAGGAGGGAAAGAATTTTTTGGATTTTTTGAAATCTCAAAACGTGAAGGAGAAACTTCTTTTTCAAAAAAATGATGTAAAGAACCTAGTTCGTGTCCTTGATACAACGCTATCTTTTGCCGTGAACTTGGCACTGCTTAATTTACTCAAACTCGGTTTAGAGTATGGAGTATTTCATGCAATAAATGAGAAAAAGCATTATGCAGATGCCCTGGTGGACATTCCTGTTAGAAATAAAGTTTTACTCAAAACAATGCTAGAGACTTACACAACACTTGGGTTTGCAGAAACTGCATTTAATAGAATCTGGGGGAGGAGTATACATTACAAACTAGAATTGGACATAGGATCTATATCATATCTCACTCTCGATGTAATTCCCATATTTGACAGAATGCTTGAATTTGTAGAAGTCTCCTTAAATTCCAAATCTCCAATAAGTTTTATGGACTTTGACGAGAATGCAGAGTTTTGGGATATGCGCCTCAACAGTCAATTGACAAAAATTTACCGAACAATTATCAAAGAGATTGGTGGGATTACCAGGGGTAAAAAAGTTCTAGATCTTGGATGTGGCTCTGTATCTCCAGAAGAGATTGGAAAAATTGTTGGTTATGAGGAAGTATATACAGGAGTCGATTTTTCCCATAATCTTCTGAATATCGCAAAAAGACGAGTAAAAAGAAATGGGTTAGACTGGGTGACACTAAAAGAGATTGATGTTCAAAAAGTTAAGCCGAAAGGAGAGTATGATGTAGTAATAGTGAGTTTTCTCTTAGAATATATCCCAAATGTTCAACATGTCATAAACAGTGCTGTTAATGCTTTGGGCGAAGGAGGAAAACTTATAATAGTTGAACCTTTTAGAGAGAATTATCCTGGAATTGAAGCTTGGGAGTTCTTTGAAAAATTAACTAAAGAATTTATCAAGTTTCCAAGCAAAAATGAAATTATCTATTCATTGGAATCTACCGGTCGGACTTTTAGAGTTGAAGAATTTGGAAAAAGTGTTCTCGCAATTGAAGTTCTATAACAACCAAAGCAGTTATAAACCCAGCTAGTTTTTCTCCCTTAGGTGAGATAATGAGAAAAGGTCCAGTGTTTTTAGGGAAAGCCCACATTCACTGGTGCGAGGAATGTAACGTTCCGTTGATAAGTGAGAAGTGCGATATGCATGGTGAAGGATTTAGGGTAGACTTAACTCCTCCTGCAGACGTGAGATTTGCTTTTGAAAAGGATTTAGAGTTTATTAAGAGAGAGTTTAAAGCCCATTACGGTGTTGATGTAGGCGAGATACTTGACGGCAAGGTAATCCTTTTGAACAAAACCCCCGGGGAAGACGATGTATATGAGATAATTGTAGACGGCTACATTTTTGGGTGGCTTCGCTTTGATCCACTTGAACTTAAGTGGAAGCCGGGGTTGAAGATCGAGGGTGCCATAGCCTTATGGAAGCGCTTTGGAAAGAATATGAAGAAGTGGGTTATAGTTGACAAGGGTGCAAAAGAGCCGGTAAAAAACGGTGCAAACGTTTTGCCTGTGGGAGTTATCGAGGCAGAGGAGAGCATTAGAATTGGAGACGACGTTATAGTGGTCTGTGAGGATGAAGTCATCGCTACAGGGATAGCTAAAAAGAATTACGAACAGCTGATTGATAAAAAAGAGCGCGGCACCGGGATAAAAACAAGGCACCAGAAAAAGGTTCAATACCGGGAAGGTAAGAAAGCAACTATAAAGGAGGTAATAAAAGCCAACAAATCGGCACTAGAGGAGAGAGTTAAAGAAGCCAGAGCGTTTATGAGAAAAACTGCTCAAAATACAAATAAGCCAATTGCCGTTGCCTTCAGCGGTGGAAAAGATAGCTTAGCCGTTTTGGGT
>LGET01000230.1 GCA_001507935.1 Thermococcales archaeon 44_46 | reverse complement strand
GGTGGAGGTCCGGGGTTCGAATCCCCGCGGGCCCACCATAACAGCCCTTACCTGCGTAAGCGCTGGCGGAATGTTAAGTGCTTTTCTAAGGATTTACACTAAATGAGCGGGGTTTCTTATTTACATGCTCTTTTATGAGGGTTTCACTCAGGAAAGCGTCCTGTGGACACTAAAATTGGATTGAAACCTGATTGAAAGTGCGTATTTAGGAAGTAAACCCCTCTAAAAGTGCTTTTGAGTAGTGCACAACTGGTTTTTGCCTGTTAGTAAGAAGGGAACTCTTTTGGTCAAACTTTTTCCAAAAGTTTGCTTGCCTGCGCGAAGTTTGATCAAGGTTTGTGATTCTTCTTGAAGTTGATGGTTTTTTGTTTCAGCAGTTCCTTGAAGAGGGAATTCTAGAAGTATTAGCTTTTTAAGAGTGGGTTTTCCAATTTTGATGCCCCTATGCCTATTGGTATTATAAGATAAACTCCGTTAAAATTGCCAGAAAAGGAATGATTCAGTTTTATAAGTGAATTCTCAAGAAAAACCTTCAACTGAGACCATTCTAACAAGAATCACAAACTTTAATGAAACTTTGCTCTACGAATTTTCGTATTATGGAAATGTGGCCCGCCCGTAACGACCGCTCTCATTGAAGCCATAGGGCAATCTCAAGCGGCTTAACCCAGGCGGGCCAGAAGAGTGTACTCGGCCAGGGTTACCCACGGTCATTGCGCTCCGTGACGCGGAAGGCTCTCCCGTGGGGACCTCGCTATGGCCGAGCTGTTGCCCCCGCATCGCCCCCACCTTCATTGATTGGGTGGGTCCTCGCGCAGGGGCATTATAAGTTAGGCAGTTCATTTATAAATCCTTACCTACTAGCGAGCGCACCAGTTGCACAAGTTCGTTCAAATCTTTCACGTAATAATCTGCTCCCTCTATTTTCCCGAACCTCATCACTTGAACGGCTTTAACACCAGCCCGGTGAGCTGCCAAGATGTCCGATGCAGAATCTCCCACGACCAAAGCTTCACTTGGAAGGACACCAAGGGCATCGAGGGCTTTTTCTATGAGATAGGGATTCGGTTTAGCACCATCCAGATATCGGTAGTCCTTTCCAAGGATAATGTCAAAGTATTTCTTCAAATCAAAAAGCTCCAGCACAAACTCCGTGCAATCTTGGGAAGCGTTGCTAACAGCTGCCATTTTTAATCCCATTTGTTTGAAATCCTTTAAAACATCAACGTCGGGAAAGGCTTTTATTAGTCCTCTCTCTGCAGCCCATTTTCTGTACTCGAGCTTTGCTTTATCTATCGCTTTCCAGAATTCTACATGATCAACTCCAAGCCTCTCAACCCAGCTTCGCGGTAGTTCTCCCTTTACCATCTTTTTGTAAGTTTCAAACTCAAGGGTAATCCCAAGCTTTTTTATTTCTTTCTTTCCCCATTTTTCGAACCATTCCAGCCCATCATAGCCTTCATAATAGACAAGAGTTTCATCAACGTCAAATATTAATGCCTTTATCATGGTTATCCCTCACGTATTGGCTTCTTTTAATTTTTCGTTGCTCAACTCTAAAATTTTCTTAAGCGGGTTTAAACTTATCCCGAGAGTCTGCTACATGCTCGAAAAAACTTAGATGATCAATCAAAATAAAAAAGGCAGAATAGGACTAAAAGAGCTCCTCAAGCTTCACATCGATTTTGTCCGGGTTGAATGGAAGAACGTGTCTGGTTGTCTTTGGAGAATAAACTTCTCCCCTCTTTACGAGCTCCATAACTTCCTCCTTGCTTGGTGCTTTTCTAATGAACACATAGTCAATTTCGCCCTTGTCCATATCTTCTTTTGCATCTTCTTTGAGGCCGTAGTATATAAGCTCTATCTCTCCCTCAACACTCATCTCGTCAAGCACTTTGCTTACCTTCTTTTGTTCGTCAAGTGCTCCCGGAATAGCAAAGACCTTGTCTTTACCAATGAGAGCGAAAGCTATTTCTCCCTTTTCGGCCTTTTCTTCAGCCTCTCCATCCTCAATTATTTCCAATCCCTCTGCCTTTAATCTTTCCAGAACCTTGTTGAGGTCTCCTTTAAAAGCAGGATACCATGTGTATACCTTAACATCATCGCTGAAGTAGTCGAGAATTACAGAGGGAGCCCTCTTTGCTCCAAGCTTCTGCAGGCCTGCCCATCTGTGGTGACCATCAACGATGAGGTACATGTCCTCCCCGGGGACTTTTGCCAGGAGCATGGGCTTCCAGAAAATACCGGAGCCAGTTAAGCTTTCAATAAATGCCTCAAGCTCCTTTTGGACGAGCTGCTCGTGTGGTTTCATCTTTTCCAGCTCAATAAAAACGTATTCAACCTTCTTTGTCGGTATGTCGTATTTGGGAACTTTTTCGACACCCATTTTATCATACCTCCTAGGGTTACATTGTTGTAAAACAATTCATAGGATAAAAAGCTTTTCTTTTAGCTGCCCATCTGAAAGGGAGCAACTCATGTCGCTTTGCGGGGCGTGTTTAGTTTCACCCCCTGTTATTTAAACAGTATTTGACTCTGAGGAGGATTTTCAGACCATAACACATTACCCCAAGCAG
>LGET01000229.1 GCA_001507935.1 Thermococcales archaeon 44_46 | reverse complement strand
ATCTCACTTATCTTAAAAACATTGGCTCTTTTCTTTAAGGATTCTTTCAGTTTGTTGTTCTCCTCAACCAGTTTGCTGTATTCTTCAAGAAGCTCTCCATACTTGCCCTCAAGTTCTTGATAGTCACTTTTGAGCTTCTCGTTTTCTTGCATAAGCATTTCGTATTTTCCTTTTAGGTCAAGAAGCTGATTTCTCAATGCTATGTACTCAGGCAAAATTTGAAGGCTTTTTAAGCCTGCCCTTACAAGTGTGTTTTTGATTTCTTTTCTCACAAGCTCCACGTCTATGTGCTCCAAATCATGTCCTAGGGGTATTTTCATTCTCTCTACATGTCCAACGAGTTCGCTGAGCTCTCTAAACATTCTCTCTGCCAATTCTCGTCCAACCCTGTCTGCATCGGTAGCTATTATTAGTAAATCCGCCCCCGCTGCGGCACTTTTGGCTATTTCCAGATTCGTTGTTGGAATTATTGCGGAGATTGTTATGTTGTAATCACTACCGAGAGCCAAGCCTTGGAGGGCCTTGCTTACAACCTCTACATCACTTGCTCCTTCCACCAAAATTCTAACATCAACAATAGTCATTCCCAACACCTCCGCGGGGTGTTACCCCCGAGCTTTTATAGGGTAAGCGTTATAAAAGCCTTTGGGCTACACCTCAACTACAAGATCCTCGTTTTCTAGGATTACTTCCCCGTTAGGGAGGAGGCTTATTGATATTCCTCTAATCTCTACCCCCTTTTTCTTTGCTTCTTTTAACAGCTCGGCAATTTTTGGGTCGCCTTTGATGTAGGGTTTAAACCTCTTAACTCCCGGCAGAGCGCCTATGAAGACTATCATTGCCCTTTTGCCATTTTCCCTCAAGCGTATCAGCTCTTTTATATGCTTCTGTCCCCTCACACTCGGACAGTCAGGATACATTGCGTAATCTCCCTCTCTCAAAACGGCACTTTTCATTTCTACCCAGACCTCTTCACCACTGCAGTCTAGAAGGTAATCCAGCCTGGAGTTTCCAACTTTAACTTCCCTCCTTTTGATTCTACATCCTTTAAGCCACCTGATCAGTCCCAGCTCAACAGCCCTTTCAAAGGCTCTTGCCTGAGTTCTCGTGTCTATAACTGCTCCTTTTCCATCCTTTTCGAGAAATCCAATCAGAACAAACTCTGTTTTCCCTCCTTGTTTGGGAATGCAAAATGCTCTCTTCCCTTCCACCATGAACTCTTTTAATCTTCCGGTATTCGTTATCAACGCCTTTTTGAATTCTCCATTAACCTCTACCAATCCTACAAATCTGTTCAGTCTCCTTATAAACGTGCACTCGATTATCGGAAGTTTTAGCAACACGGCGCTCCCCAGTGGATTATTGACCTAAAACCTTAAATATTACCCGTCCTACATTAAGATGAATATCTAAACGAGGTGGTAGTGATGGTGGACTATGAACTGTTAAAGAGGATAGTCGAAGCTCCTGGAGTTACTGGCTATGAGTTCATGGGAGTTAGAGACGTTGTCATTGAAGCGCTAAAGGATTACGTTGATGAGATCAAAGTCGACAAGCTCGGAAACGTTATTGCCCACAAGAAAGGCGATGGTCCAAAGGTTATGATTGCTGGACATATGGATCAAATAGGTCTTATGGTAACGCACATTGAGAAGAACGGGTTTTTGAGAGTTGCTCCAGTAGGCGGAATTGATCCAAGAACGTTGATTGCCCAGCGCTTCAAGGTCTGGATTGACAAGGGCAAGTTCATCTACGGAGTTGGTGGAAGCGTTCCTCCACACATTCAAAAGCCTGAGGATAGGAAAAAAGCCCCCGATTGGGATCAAATTTTCATTGACATAGGAGCTGAGTCAAAGGAAGAAGCCGAAGAGATGGGCGTCAAAATCGGAACCGTGATTACATGGGATGGAAGACTCGAGAGGCTCGGCAAGCACCGCTTTGTTAGCATTGCATTTGACGACAGAATAGCTGTCTACACTCTCGTTGAGACTGCAAGGCAGCTTAAAGAGTCAAACGCCGACATATACTTTGTGGCAACAGTTCAGGAAGAAGTGGGGCTTAGAGGAGCAAAGACAAGTGCCTTTGGCATTGATCCGGACTATGGGTTTGCAATAGACGTTACAATAGCAGCTGACGTTCCGGGCACTCCGGAGCACAAGCAAGTTACTCAGCTCGGCAAGGGAACGGCAATAAAGATAATGGATCGCTCAGTCATATGCCATCCAAAGATAGTCAGATGGATGGAAGAGCTCGCGAAGAAGTACGAGATTCCATACCAGTGGGACATCCTTCTCGGCGGAGGAACTGATGCCGGTGCAATACACCTTAACAAGGCGGGCGTTCCAACTGGGGCAATAAGCATTCCCTCAAGATACATCCACTCGAACGCTGAAGTCGTTGATGAGAGGGACGTAGATGCAAGCGTTAAGCTCATGGTAAAGATCCTTGAGCACATACACGAGCTTGAGATTTGATTAAATGGTTTCTAAGTTTTCTTCTTCTCTTATTACATTCGCTATTTTCTCCTTTTGCATCATGGGGTAGATTTTGTAGAGTTTGTAAATGAAATAAGCCGCTCCTGTGA
>LGET01000228.1 GCA_001507935.1 Thermococcales archaeon 44_46 | reverse complement strand
ACGGGCTTCTTTTTGGTAGTCTCTTTAGCAACTCTAAAGAACTTCCGTCCATCTTTAACTCCCTCAAGGTATGCCGTGATGACCTTAGTGGCCTCATCATCCTTCAAATACTCCATGAAGTCGCTCTCATCAAGGTCTGCCATGTTTCCGAGGCTTATGAATTTGCTCATACCGACTTCATGCCTCGCAGCCCAGTCGAGGATAGCAGCCCCAAAGGCACCGCTCTGGCTCATAAAGGCTATTCCACCAAATCCCGGTCTTGCTTGCCTTTCCGGTGGATTGAATGTGCAGTCGAAGCCGTTTTCAATATTTGTGATGCCCAAACAGTTGGGTCCCACGACTCTTATGTTCCATTTTCTGGCCACTTCAACGAGCTTCTCCTCAAGCTCTACGTTTCCAGCCTCTTTAAAGCCTGCAGAGATTACAACAGCCCCCTTTACTCCTTTCTGACCACATTCCTCAAGCACCTGAGGGACAAACTTCCCGGGAATCGCTATAACTGCAACATCAACTTCTTCCGGTATCTCTAAAACGCTTTTATACGCTTTAAGCCCCATGACTTCGGTTTCCCTAGCATTTACCGGATAAACCTTGCCCTTAAAACCAAAGTTTATGAGGTTTTTCATTATAGCGTTCCCAATTTTTCCCTCTTTGTTCGATGCTCCAATAACAGCAACGCTTTTCGGATAGAACAAGAAGTCCAGATTCATGCCCTTTCCCCCCACAACAGTGACCATATCTGGTGTTTGATGTGGGAATTTTACATTTATAAAATTTTCCAGATTTGGGAAAAGGTTATATTCTATAACGTTCAAATTCTTATTAAAACGTTAAAATTGGTGAGGGCAATGAAAAAGAAGGTTAAACTAGTCACAGACCCAGAAGTGATAAAGCTAATGCTTGAGGATACAAGAAGACAGATATTGAAGTTGCTTAGAAATAGGGAGATGACCATTTCACAGCTCAGCGAAATCCTCGGGAAAACTCCGCAGACAATCTACCACCACATCGAGAAGCTAAAGGAAGCCGGCCTTGTGGAGGTAAAAAGAACAGAAATGAAAGGGAACTTGGTGGAAAAATACTACGGAAGGACTGCAGACGCGTTCTACATAAATCTATACCTCGGAGATGACGAGCTCAGATACCTAGCCAGGTCAAGGTTGAAGACAAAGCTCGATATCTTCAAAGCCCTTGGCTATAAATTCGATGAGGAAGAGCTTTTGAACATAATGGACAGACTCCTAGAGAAAGAACATTCCTATACAGCAAAAATCTCTGCAGAGATGGAGGAAAAAGAGGACGCCCTTAAGGAATTCTCGGATGAGGACATAATCCACGCCATTGACTGGCTCACCATGGCAGAGCTTGGAAGGGACGAAGAGGCAATAGCTCTCCTGAGAAAGCTCGGAGAAACACTTAAAAAGGAATAAATTCAAAGGGAAACGGGATAGAAAATGGCAAGAGGAATTAGACTTCTCGTGCTGGATGTGCTTAAACCCCACCAGCCTATGGTTACTGAACTGGCTTTGGGATTAAGTGAGCTGAAAGGTGTTGATGGAGTTAATATTACCCTCGTGGAGATAGACAAAGAAACGGAAAACGTAAAGATCACCATCGTTGGGGACAATCTGGACTATGAAGAGATTGTAAGGACAATAGAAGAGTTTGGTGGAGTTGTGCACAGCATTGATATGGTTGCCGCAGGAAAGAAGATTATTGAGGAGAGCGAAACCCCCCAAGACAAGCTAGAAGAGTTTTGAGAGCAGAGGACTCATGAAAGAGGTACTGATTGTTACCGATCCTGAGAAAATTAAGCTGCTCGGGGATAGAACAAGGCTTGAGATAGTCAATCTGCTTAGAGAGCGTCCCATGTCCGCTTCCGAATTAAGTGTCATACTAAAAAAGAGTCCTTCAACAATATATCGGCACATAAACCTTCTTGAAAAAGCAGGATTTGTTGAAGAAGTTGGGAAAGATGGAAACGAAACACTCTACCGAAGAACTGCAAGGATATTTTTGATTGCACCATATCAAGATGGGGACGTAACAACACCAACAATGAAAGGCTATTCATCGTCAGGAGGCGGAAACACTCTATAATATATTCACGAATGCAGGATTTGAAATTGACGATAAAAATGCTTTCATAGAGGTTCTTGAAAGATTCCTGACAACAATAGAGAGGCTTTCAAGAGATTTAATCAAGCGACTGGAGGGTTTTGATCTAAACCCGATAGAATTCATCCACCTCATGAACCTCCTGGTATTGATAAATTCCCCAAAGCTTCAAGAGGAAGCAAAAGAATTAAGAAAACTCCTAAAATTGGAGGATTAAAATTCAAGAACCCATTTGATAGCAAATGGAACTTTTTTAGCCACGTCCAAAGCGGTGAAGTTTTCTCCCATTTCATCTTTTACCGTATCCCCAGCTATGCCGTTGAGAAAAGCACCAACACTTGCAGCTCTTAAAGGCTCGTTGCCCAGTGCGAGCAAAGCCCCAACTATTCCAGCGAGCACATCTCCAGTTCCTCCAGTCGTCATGCCCCTGTTTCCAGTTTTATTGTACTTCCAGATTTTGCCATCGCTTGTTATATCGTAA
>LGET01000003.1 GCA_001507935.1 Thermococcales archaeon 44_46 | reverse complement strand
ATTTTCTCATAATCCACGAACTCCCACGCGTTAAATCCCAAATCCTCTATTCTTGTTATATCCTCATCTCTGAGGGGTATCTCAAGGTTTATGCAACAGTTAGCACACTGAAGGCATTTAAATTTAAAAGAGGGATCACTTTTAATTTGCAGTGTTTCTAAATTTATTGTCGCTACCCACCTCTTCCTCACCTTTTTATCACCTCAGCTCCCGTAAGAGCTTGCTATTAGTGTTTCGGTCATCTCGATTTCCCTTATTTTCCTTAAAATCTCGTCATGGAAGCTGTCTAACTCTTTAATGCTCTCAATTTCAACTCGTATAATTATGTCGTATTCTCCATAGACTTTGTATATCTCCTTCACTTGGGGGACGTCCTTCAGCTTTTCATATACCACGTCTTCATTTCCGGGCTTTACAATAATTAAAATAAATGCCTCCATCATATGCCCAACCCTCCAAAGTTAAACTTCTTGGCCATCTTAGCCAATTTTCTTTTGTCCATACCCTTAAAGAATTTTTTCATCTGTTTATATTGGTTGAGCAGTTCTTTTACATCTTTTGTGCTAGTGCCAGAACCCCTTGCTATTCTCTTGATCCTTGAGTAGTTTATTATCTCGGGATTTTCGAGCTCTTCTTCAGTCATGGAATCCATGATTACCTTGAATTTTTTCAGTCTTTCTTCACTCACCTTAATTACTTCGTCTGGGATAGAATAGCCCATTCCCGGGATCATCTTTAGTATCTGCTGGAGTGGTCCCATTTTTCTCATAGCCTCTAACTGAGCATACATGTCTTTGAGGTTAAACTTCCCCCTCAAGAACTTTTCAACGTCTTCTTCTTTGAATTCAGTCTCCTTGCTAAGTTCCTCGAACTTCTCCAGCAATCCTTGAATGTCCCCCAATCCTAAGAGCCTTGAAACAAAGCGCTTTGGATCAAAAGGTTCTAAGTCATCTATCTTCTCACCAACACCAATGAACTTTATTGGGGCTCCAGTTGCTACAACAGCGGAAAGAGCCCCTCCACCTTTGGCTGAACCGTCTAGCTTGGTTACAATTATCGACCCTATGGGAGTTGCCTCCTTAAAAGCCAATGCCTGGTTGTACGCCTGCTGTCCAATTGTTCCGTCGATTACGAGGATGACCTCATGGGGGTTTATAGCATTGCTTATTTGCTTCATCTCTTCTATGAGTCCTTTCTCTTCCTTGTGCCTTCCTGCGGAGTCTACTATTATCACATCTACGCCCTTCTTTTTGAAGTACTCCACTCCCTCTTTAGCAAGCTTTACTGCGTCTTTTTCTTCGGGGTCTCCAAAAACCTCAATTCCATACGGCTCTACCAATTGTTTTAACTGGAAATAAGCACCCGGACGCCAGGTGTCCGAACATACCAAGCCTACTTTATATCCATGCTTTTGGAAATATCTCGCAAGCTTTGCCACGCTTGTGGTTTTCCCCGATCCCTGAATACCAACCGTTAGGAGAATAGTCGGCTTTTCTTTTATTTCTATGGGCTTTGCCTCTTTTCCCAAAAAATTGGTCAGCTCTTCATAGACTATCTTGATTATGTGTTCCTTTTTAGAAACTCCAGCGGGTGGCTTTTCTTCTAAAGCCCTCTTCTCAATTTTCTTGGTGAGATCAAGAACTAGACGAACGTTAACATCACTCGTAAGTAAAGCCCTCTGAATGTCCCTAACTACCTCTCTCACAAGAGCTTCATCAACGGTACTTGCACGCGCAAGTTTTCTTAGGGCGTTGTTGAGTGACTGACCGAGCTTATCTAATACCATTTTCCTCCACCATATGTAGAGCTGTCCCTAGGTTTATAATCCTTAGCTCTTTGATCTTTGTACTGATGTGTCCATTTAAGAAAAGAAACCCTTGGAAAGTCGCTTTAACTGATCATATATGTACGTTAAACTTTGAACACGATCATTCAGCCGTTTTTCTGAGAATTTTGCATTCTTCTGCTCATTCATAGCTAAAAAAGGGCTGAAAATGTTTTTAAATGAAATTAATTTATTTATATTCGAGAGAAAACTCAAAAAAGAAAGGAGGTGAGAGAAATGGATGTGTTACTGTGGCTTTATGATTACCTTTACACAAAGGAGCTCGAAAAAAGAAAAAGAAAACCAATAGTTGAGGAGCTTGCATTCCTTGATTACCTATACTAATTCCACTCCTTTAGTTTCTTTTCCAAGAGTAAAAACGTCTAAAGCTCCAATAATTGAAATCACAGCAATTACAAGCACAGCCACTTCAACGGTTGAAGTCTCCATGATCTTTCCTGCCAATATTGGTGCCAATCCTCCTCCAATTCTTGCCATTGCCCCTGCCCATCCTGTTCCAGTTCCTCTAACTTCTGTTGGATAAAGTTCGGGGGTATAGGCGTATATAGCTCCCCATGCTCCGAGATTGAAGAAGCTGAAGAGGACCGCGCTTGTCAGTATCATGTAAACTTTCCCTGAACTTGCATAGTGGTAAAACATGACTCCAGCCAAGCCAGAGAGCAGCAGATAAGTGGAGAGCGTTTTCTTCCTCCCTATCCTCTCGAGAAGATAAGCTGCACTCCAGTATCCCGGTAGCTGGGCTACGGCGGTTATTATAAAGTATTGGAAGCTCTTAAAGACGGTTATCTTCAAAGTCGCTGCTAAGAACCTTGGAAGCCATATGAAAAAGCCATAGTAAGCAAAGGCTATGCTGAACCATGCAATTGAAAGCATTAGCGTTATTCTGCCATATTTTGTCCAGAGCTCGATTATCGTTATCTTTACTTGCTTACCCTCTTGCGCCTTGATCTCTGCTTTTCTCCCAAGTATTCTTTCTATAACCCCTTCAGCTTCTTTTGTTTTTCCTTTAAGGGCTAAAAACCTCGGGGACTCTGGAAGCCAAAGTATTATTGGGAGCAGCAACAACACACTTCCCCCAAACAGGAGAATGCTTCTCCAGCTGGCTTTTAGGAGGATTGCGACTATTCCAATTATTATAGTACCAATAGCCCAGAAGCTTTCTAGGATAGATATCATAGCCCCCCTAATTTTTGCGGGCATGAACTCGGCAAAATAGGAGCTTGCAACCGGCAGAGCTCCTCCTAAACCAAGCCCAACTATAAACCTAAGTGCTATAAGCTGATTCAAGCTATTAGCGAAGCTGCTTGCAATGCTTCCCAACCCAAAAAGCGAAACTGCCAATGTTAAGGCGTTTTTTCTTCCTATGTAGTCGGCAACTGTTCCGAAAAACCATGCACCGAAGAGCATCCCCCATAGTGCTGCGGATCCCATGGCTCCGAGCTTGCTCAGACTCCCCTGAAACGCCGGTTCCTTGCTTAACAAAGGAATCACAAAGCTCACGGAAAGGGTGTTTATTGCTATGAATGCCCACACCGTTCCGAGGATAGCTAGAAGGATGTAATGAAACCTTCCGAATTTTGCCTTGTCTATTACCTCCATCGTCCTCACCGAACAAATGTTCGGTTAATGCTTTTTAAATCTATTGCAAACTTTAATGGGATAGGTATGAAGATCCACTATGAATGTTTCACATGTATCGCGAATCAGTGCCAGAGGATAATTGAAATGAGCATAGAAGACTTAGCAAAAAGAAAGAAAGCCGCTGTTTTCTGTGCAAAGCTTATGGGAAAGCTTGAAGAAGATTCGATACCTGCAATAGTGTCCAGCAAGATATTTTTTGATCTCTACGAATTCCTTGGAGTTCGTGATCCGTTTAAAGCCTACAAAGAGTCCTCCAACAAGTTGGCGGAGAGAGTCTCAAATGAGATTGAAGCTATCATGGAAGTTGACCTTAAAACAGCATTAAAGCTTGCAATAGTAGGTAACGTGATTGATTTTGCCGTTGGATACTCCCCGGAAAAGATTGAAGAAGATATAATTAAGCTGGTTAAAGAGGATCTTTATCTAGACCGCTCTGAAGAGCTCTTTGAAAAACTTGGAAACGCCAAGGTCTTGCTGTACCTTACCGACAACTGCGGGGAGATATACTTTGACAGGCTATTCTTGAGAAAGGTTCAAGAAGCTTTTCCTCACCTGAAAATCTACATTGCCGGAAAGGAAACTCCAATAATAAACGATGCCACTGTAGATGATTTAAAGATAGCCAAACTTGATGAAATTGGGACAATAATTTCAACGGGTTCTGGAATTGTAGGTGTTCCCTTTGGAGAAGTCTCAGAGGAATTCATGGATATTTTTAGAAGAGCGGATGTTATCATAGCAAAAGGGCAGGGAAATTTTGAAACCCTCAGTGAAGTTAACGATAAGCGTGTTTTTTATCTCCTAAAGGCTAAATGCCGTCCTGTTGCAAGGGAGTTAGGGGTGCCCCAAGGGAGCATGCTGTGTGTATAGACGTTTGACGATATTATTTTTGACAAGCATCGATTAGAAAGGCTTTTATACTTTGGAGTTGTATAATATAGTGGTGATATCTATGCCGACAATGATTAAGAAGGATTTAAAGAGGTTTATGAAAGAACTAAAGCTTCATTACGACGATGTTTGGCGTGTTCCCTCAAGTGAATATCTTAAGAAGCCTGATTTTGTTGTAGTAGACCCTAAGACTGGCAAAAAGATAAAAGTTAGCTTTGTCTCATTGGATGACGGTGAAGTTGTTAGTGTAGTTTATGATGAACTAAGTTAGTTCGTTATTTGACGAGTTCCTTTCCGACTTTTGTTTTATAGGTATAAAATGTCAAAATGGTTAAATATTTCTTTATCCAATTTTTTGTGATGATGAACAATGAAGGAGAGTACGATTAACGATATTTTTGATCTCGTCGATATAATAGCAGACCCGAAAATTAGGGCACTCACATATGCTAATATTGGGGTCGAGCTTTTCCGCATGGGCAACGAAAAGTACAAAGATGCCTTTAGAAAAGCATTGGAGACTGCAGAAGAAATTGAAGATGCAACAGAGTTCGCTTATTTACTTATTCAGATTGCCACTTACTTGGGAGAAACAAACAAAGTTGCTGCTGCGAGGGTTTTTAATAGGGTTCTTGAACTGGTTGAACGCATGCCTTCTAAAATCCGGAATAGGGCTCTGGAAAAGATGATAGAAGCTGCACTAAAACTCAAGCTCTACGATTTAGCTGTTTCTTATGCAATGAAAATCAAAGACGGCAGAGTGAGAAACAGCATGCTTATTCCAATTATCAGAGGTTACCTATCTGAAGGTCAGCTCGCTAAGGCAATCAAAATTTCAAAAGAACTGCTTGAAGAACCTTGGAGCTCTATGGCAAAATCGGAGATAATAAAGTACTACATCAAGGGCGGAGAAGTCATGAATGCCTTGGATATCTTTAACACTGTTGAGGGAAACAGGGAAAGGTTCATCAACGAGATCATAGAAGAGCTTGTTGATTCCCCAGAACACGTTTCAAAGTTCTTTGAACTTCTAAAAGAGGAAGAACTGGTAAGTGCTGCAAAGAAATTGCTCGACATTCTAATAAAGTCCCCGAGGAGAGAGTACATCGAGCTAGTGGAGAGAATTGCAGAAAAAGTACCTGATGAGAGTGTGCAGGTAAAGGTGGTGTCATTTTTAACGAGGGCTGGAGAAAAAGAGAAAGCATTAAAATATGCAAACAGAATACAAGATAGCTACCTGCGCTCCTTGGCATTCGGAGAAATTGCCTTGGGTTACCTAAAGGAAGACGATTTGGATAAAGCCATAGAGACCGTAAAGAACGTCAGAGACCTAAAATGGAATTCAAGACTTTTGGCAGAGATATTGATTAAGGTTCTAAGGCTTGCAGCCAAAGAGGAATCTGAAGGAGGACATTAGGTTTAAATTCTTTTCTTCCAACTTTTTCTGGTGATGCTTGTGGTCAGGATAGCGATAATAGGTGGATCTGGGGTTTACGATCCAAAGCTTCTGGAAAACATTAGGGAAGAGAGGGTTGAGACTCCTTATGGGGACATTAAGGTAAAAATTGGAACGTATAAGGGCGAAGAGATTGCTTTTTTAGCAAGACACGGGGAAAGGCACAGTGTCCCACCTCACAAGATAAATTACCGTGCCAACATATGGGGGTTGCATGAGCTCGGCGTCGAGAGGATACTCGCAACTTCTGCAGTTGGATCCCTAAACGAGACTATGAAGCCAGGAGATTTTGTTATACTTGATCAGCTGATCGACTTTACAAAAAACAGGGTTTATACTTTTTATGATGGGGAAGATTCACCCCATGAAAGGAAGTTTGTTGTCCATATTGATTTTACTGACCCTTACTGCCCAGAGCTTAGAGAGGCTTTAATAAGAGCTGCTAGGGAGCTAGGTTTTAGCTATCACCCAAGAGGAACTTATGCCGCCATGGAGGGACCAAGATTTGAAACAAGGGCGGAGATTAGAGCGCTGAAAATCCTCGGTGCTGATGTTGTTGGGATGACTCAATCTCCTGAGGCAATCTTGGCTAGAGAACTTGAGATGTGCTATGCGAGTGTTGCCATTGTTACCAACTATGCCGCTGGCATAAGTAAGACCAAGCTCACCCATTCAGAAGTTGTGGAACTCATGCAACAAAAAAGTGAGGAGATTAAGCTCCTTTTGATGAAAGCCGTGGAGTATATTCCAAAGGTCAGGAGATGCGCATGTAAGGATGCTCTAAAAGGTGCTACTGGTTGAGTTTATTCTCCTTTTGCTCTCCAAAACTTCTTTGGAAGTTGGGCCAAGTATGCTCGTTGATGTTTAATTCTTGTGGTGAGAGCATTAGATTTAAATCTCCGATACAACTTCAGAACAAGAAGAGAAAATATAGGACTAGAAACCACTATTCACTACCCAATTTTGGTATTAGAGCTTTTGCTTTGTTCTTCCGAAAGCCTTGCCTTTTAGGGCGGGATGCAGTAATTGAAGATTAGCCTGAAAGCAGGAAAGCAAACTATTTAAAAGCCTAAAAATCATACCATACCTTGAAATGAAGCGGTCAGTAACCCCAAAACTCCAACCCTCAAAAGAGCAAGAAAAAAACACTCAAAGAATTAGCCCTAATCACCTCAAAAATCTGGAACAGGACAAACTACCTCAGGAGACAGGAATTCTTTGAAGGGAAGCCGATAGACTTCAACAAAACAGAGAAAATAGTTTATGAAGAGTTTAAAGCCGAGATAGGCTCGGCAACAGTCCAGCAGATAGCGAGAAAGAACGCTGAAGCTTGGAAGTCATTCTTCAGCCTCTTAAGAACCAAAAGGAACGGAGAATTACCCAAGTGGTTCAAGCCAAGACCACCGGACTACATCAAGGAAGGAGGTTTAATTGTTCTAAGAAACGACCAGTACGAGATTAAGGGAAACAAGTTAGTCCTCAAAGGCCTTGACAAATTCAAACGGTTAGAACTTCAGTTTAGAGGCAGAATTCACCTCAAGGGCAAACAGGGTCGCTTGGAAATAACTTACGATCCGATAAGGCGGAAATGGTATGCTCACATCGGCATCACGGTAGAGAAGAAACTTCAAGGTGAAAAATGGGTTGAACTCCCAAGAGAACCGTTAGGTAATCTCTCAGCGGGCATAGACCTTGGAATAAACAATTTAATGGCCGTTTACGTTGAAAACGGGGAGAGCTTCTTAGTGAACGGTAGGCCGTTGAAGAGCATTGCCTTCTACTGGCGGAAGAGGATAGCCGAGTATCAGACGAGGCTTAACAAAAGCGGGGTTAAAAAGAGCAGAAAGTTCGCAAGAATGCACTAGAAGGCCAAACTTCAGGCGAGGCACTACATCAACACGACAGTAAGCCAGACTGTCGAGAGGCCCTACCAGAGGGGCGTCTCCAGAATAATTGTTGGTTATCCAAAGGGCATCAGCAGGAATTCTGATAAGGGTAGAAGGCAGAATTACCTCCTCTCCCACGTCTGGCGGTTTAACTACGTTATTAAACGCCTGAAGGAAGTCTCGGAAGAGTATGGTATTTCCGTTATTGTCGTGAATGAGGCTTTTACTTCCAAGCTTTGCCCCGTTTGCGGGAAGCCTCATGATGGGGCTCGTTTTGTTCGGGGTTTATTTAAGTGTCCCATAGCGGGGCTTGTTTTTAACGCCGACCTTGTTGGTGCCTTCAACATTTTGAGAAAGGCTGTTGAAACGATAACCCCGAGCCTTCCTGCTTTAGCGGGAGGTAGGGGTAACGGGGGGAAGACCCTCCCCGAGGGGTCGAAGACCCGCTTTTTAATGGGTCTAACTGAGACCCCTCAAACATTCCCGTCATTGGCGAGGGGTTGAAGCTGACCCCCTCGCCGTTCACGGCGGGGAGGAAGTCAGCACAATAAAATCCCCAGCAGAAAAGAAAGAGGTTTTGGTAGTCTGGATTACAAGTGCTGGGAACTAATGAATTGCAGAGATATCATTCTGATTGTTCTGAAATCCTATCTTAAAAAGCCTGCTGATTAACAAAAATAGGCGTTGTTGAATTATTTCCAGAGCAATAACTAGAAAGTTTGCAGGTTTGTCTAAGAGTTTACAGTTATCCTGACAGTAGCTATCTAATGGAAATGTTTTTAATTTATGACTTCATTAAACAATAACTGGGAGTGGGATGGGAACATCGGTTTTTTTAACAACGACCCAATTTTGGATGATATTCATGAGTCTATTTGGGTTCTTTTTATTGACCTATGTGTATATAAAATATAAACGGGATCCAGCTTTATGGTGGGGAGTGGCGTTGCTTTTATTATTTGTTTCTCTCGCTTCAGAAACTATAAACCTGGTGGATGTTCAGGTACTCTCAAGAGCACTATTTGGGATGTTGGTTCTTTATGGCACTATTGGATTATTGGAAGAGGAAAAGATAGTATTAAGTAAACACTTTAGGATACTATCTTTGGTTCCTCTCATTGTAACAGGCTATGTAGAACTTGGAAGGGTATTTGGGTATTCTCAAGACTGGTTTGTGAGTGTGGGGGTACCATATGCTATTTCAGGATTTGCTATTGTTTTATCCGGTTTCTTCATTTTTTCGCTATTGAGGGAGGAATATGACCAAAAAGCTAGGTTTTTGGGGGTACTTCTTTTGTTCTATGGGTTTCATCAAATGCTTTATCCATTTACGAGAGTGGCTACTAAACTTCTCCCGTTCACTTTTGTAATTTCTGTCTTTCTTGTGGCGCTGGCTATCTATGAAATGGGGAAGTTTACACTATCAAGAGAGTTCATTACACGGGACATTCCAATTCTTAAAGTTAAAATGAAACCGGGTCTTTTGTTCATCTCTCCAAAAAAATATGAAGAATTAAAGCAGTTACTAAAAGATTTCCCTGTGTTGGCTTTTGTGAGATATCAAAACTTCCCAGAAACGTGGAAAACATTTTTTGTTACATCAATACATGAGCATGAGTCTGATATAATATTCCCGACGGCATTACCCTTAATGAGTGCTAGGGTAGTGCAGTATCTAAAAGAGGCCGAAGAAAAAGGAACACGGGGTATTGTCATCTTTGACTGTCTTGAATATTTGAAAATGTATAACGGCTTTGAAGCTATCGCAAAGTTTTTGTCGTCCTTGAGAGATTACGCTCTTCTATACAATGGCGCAGTAATTGGAGTTCTTGATGAGAATGCATGGGAGAAAAAGGAACTTGTCATACTGCAGAGAATTGCAAGCTCTGTAGAAGAAATCCAATTAGGTTGATAGAGTTTATATCAAGTAAGACACTTTTTCGGTAGTGAGTATCACTGGTCTAAGCACACAAATGAGATGAGCTATTCTATGCGTACAAGGAAGGTATGGTTTTACATGAAGGAGAGATGGCAGTTGTACTAAAAGGGGTAGAACATTGTCCCAAGGCTTTAGAACCTTCTTATGTGCTGATGTCTGAGCTTGCGACATTGAGAAGTAAGGGAGATTAGCATTTATGGGAACTATCCATAATAGAACCAAAATGATACAAATTTTAGGCGCCTTGTTTTCAGATTGGGGTTTTGGGGAAGGTAGAACTGGTTTGTGGTGCGGTGGCCGGGATTTGAACCCGGGCCCGCGGCGTGGCAGGCCGCTGTCCTAGACCAGGCTAGACTACCACCGCACAAGCCCGGTAGATAATCAATTGCAGACGCTTTATAAATTTTTCGCCAATGTGTTTTTAAATTCCACCGCTTTCCCTGACTCTTTTCCTAACGTTCGGATCTCTATCTGCTATCCTTTTCAATGCTTCCTCAAAACTCATCCAGTCGGGAACTTCCTCATTGAGGTAGATTCCAGTTCTCCCAATGGAATCCCTTCTGGTTAGAATCTTAACCCTTTCTTGGACTATATCTATGCTCACTCCAAGAATTTTTGCAACCTCGCTCTCTCTCCCAATGACTTCCCTCTCTATGTGTCCTTTTTCTGTTGGAACTATTAGTATTAGCTTTTTGTTAACTCCCGGCACCCGGAGGTTTGTTTTGAGCCCCCAGAGGTCAACCATACCTCCCCATTTGTAGAATTCGATCTCTCTATCCTTGGGCTCAACAAGGGGAAACGTTATCGTGGTTTCTTCGTCGATCTCTATGTGTCCCTTTATTAAATGCCAAGGTGTAGCCATAACAATTCTCCGCTTTTCAAATGGGATTCCTTCCAAGCTCAGCTCGATTAAGAAGCTGGGAACCTTATAGGGGATCACGATGTCGATATCACTATCTTTCCTGACGTCTCCCCTTGCCACACTCCCGTAAACATGAGGCTCAAATTGCTCCAGTCTCTCCATTATTTTTAGGGCTTTTTCACGCTTTTCTTTTAAGATTCTCCATCGCTTGGGTGAATACACAACTTCCCTCTCGTCCCACACTCTGACGACCTTTTCTCTTGGCATGATGTCCTTTTTGTCATTGTTCTTTTTAAATTCGATCGGTAATCTTTAATAGGGCAATGTTTATCTTTAGGAGGAGGTGGAAAAATGCCCGTTGTAGGTGTTAACATAACGAACATTGAAGTTGAAAAGCAGGGGGGAATACTTGGCAAGGTTGAGGTGAATCTCTCTCCAAAGATTGAGGAGGTTAGATTGGGAGAAGTAAAGACTCCTTCTGGGAAAGTAAACGGCATTGAGGTGTTCTTCACTTATCAGATCGGATACAACCCTGAGATTGCGAGGGCGCTAATAAAGGGAGCGGTGTTTTATCTGCCGCCCAAGAAAGAGCAGATAGATGAAATCCTTGATGGGTGGGAAAAAGAAAAGAAAATCCCTCCAGAAATGTTTGCGGAGATAGTGAACTTTGTAACTAATGAAATAACCCCCCTGATAATGGTAATTTCTAAAGAAATGAGGATTCCGTATCCAATTCCTCTTCCAAGAGTAACCATAAGGCAGCAGACTTGAAATTGCCTCTATCAAAACTCTTATAAACTCTCTTTTCTCTCCTTTTTTGGTGGTTGTGATGAGGGGGGATTTACTTTGCTTTGCCAAAATCGGCGCTTCAGGTATTTAATGCCTTAGAAGACAGACCAGTATCCTCTAAGGAGCTTGCAAGAAAAACAAACCTTTCTGAAAGAACTGTTCGCTATGCTCTGAAGATTCTTAAGGAGAAAGAGCTTGTTGAAGAGATATTTTTCTTGAGGGATGCCAGAAGGAGGGGCTATAGAAGGAAAGCTATTCTGGGCTGAATCCTTCTACTTTCTGTAATCCTTTTTTAATTTCTGGATATCTCGTCTCGAAGATGAGCTCTGCCAGTTCTATTGCCTGGGCATAAGCCTCTCTCTTTGCATAGAAGTCCATATGCTCAACAAATTCTAGGTAGTTTCTGCTTCTTTCCTTAGCGGCCAGATAGAGGAGAAGGGCCTTTCTTATTCTGTATCTGTGTTCCAACGTTGCCTCTACTTCCAGGATGAGGTTCTTGTAAGTTTTTAAGCCTTCCAGAAGCTTATCAAGAGCGAAGAGGGATTGAGCAAGCATTAGCAGGGTATCTCCAAGTTCCTCCATGAAGCCCTCTTTTCTATATTCTCCTGCGAGCTGGTAGAGCATTTTTGTGGTATTTAAACCTATGAGCTTTGTTCTTTGAGAGTTCCCTGCCAATAAATATGAATACTCAGCGCTAAGAAAAGATTTTGAAGTATAGTAGAGATTTCCATCAGCGTACCATTCCCTTCCCGCTCTCTCGTAGTTTCTTCCTGCGTTCTCCATGAGTTCCATAAAATGTTCATCATAACCAAAAACGTCTTTAACGATAAAGGCGAGCTTGAAAAAGGTCTCTCCTGCTTTTTGATATTCTTTCTTGGCCACGAATATCTCCGCTCCTTTCCCATAGAGGTCAAGCAAAATACTTGCCATGTCCTCAATCTCAGCTGAATCGTGAATTATCTTGTAGTACCTATATGCTGCTTCATAAGACTCAATTGCCTTCTGAATTTTTTTCTTTTTCATGTAAGTGTCGCCCATGGATTTGTACATTACGGCAAATTCCTTTGCATATTTTTCAAATTTATTTTCCTCACCAAGAATTTCAAATATCCTGAGGATATTGGAACAGAATTCGTCAAGAAGTTCTAAATTGGAATCCTCAGCTTCGACTTCTCTTTCCAGAATATCCAAATAATAATACGCACTCTTAAGGAGAAAAGGTCTGGCATCTTTCAAAGCCTGTGGATTGGCACTAAGAATGAGGTCTCCAATGTATCTGTAAATCCGGGCAGCATCTAAAATTCTTTTTTGTTTTTCATACTCTCTCGCGGACTTTATAAGAAGTTTTATACCGGTCTTTAGTTCTCCCTTAGTCACCAAGCTTTTCCCAGCTAGTTCAAGCTCACCTGGACTGGACCTTATTATACCAGTTATCAAAAGGGTCACCTCACCTGGTTTTAGCAATTATCTATTCTACCCCAGTGTATTTAACGCTTTCTCCGATGGACAATAGAACACATTAAAACTCAAAAAATTTTCGAAAAATTAGACCCTTATCACTCTATATCCAGCCGCTTTCTTGAGTCTATTCATAACTGCAAGCCCCAATCCTCTCTCTTCAATCCCTTCAGCTAGTATTATGTCTACTCCGGACTTATCGAGTTCTCTAAGGGCTTTAAATAGATTTCTTGCTATCTCTTCCTCGCTCTCCCCTATGTTGAAATATGCGTCTGCCTCATAGAAATCCCCTGTGGCCATTACACCAACTTTCATACCCTGAGCTTTGTACTCTTTGACAAGCTCCTTGATCTTCTCTTTAACCTTTTTACGCTCTCCTTCGATGACTATAACTTGAGCCTCCGGAGCGTAGTGTTTGTACTTCATTCCGGGAGCTTTTGCCAGCTTTACCGGTCTCCCTTTTACGGCTGGATGAATCTTTATTTTTCCGATTACCCTCTCTATTTCCTCAAGAGGCAATCCACCAGGTCTTAAGAGCATTGGGGGCTCTGTGGTTAGATCTATTACCGTTGATTCCACCCCTATCTTTGTCTCACCCCCATCTATTATGCACTCTATCCTTCCATAAAAGTCGTCGGCAACGTGTTCCGCTAGAGTGGGGCTTGGCTTTCCGCTTATATTGGCTGAAGGCGCAGCAATTGGTCTTTTGCTTGCCTTTATCAGTCCAAGCGCAATCTCATGAGCGGGCATTCTTATCGCCACAGTCTCTAATCCGCCTGTGGTTGCATGGGGAACTTTGTCCCCTTTGGGGAGCACTATTGTCAACGGCCCCGGCCAGAAATTCTCTGCGAGCATTTTAGCTTTCTCAGGGACTTCTCTTGCGAGCTCATAAACCTGATCAAACTCGGCTATGTGAATTATCAAAGGATTATCCGGAGGTCTCCCCTTTGCCTCGAAGATCCTTTTGACGGCATTTTCATTTAGGGCATCTGCACCCAATCCATAAACCGTCTCCGTAGGAAACGCAACAAGCTTCCCCTCTCTAATAAACCTAGCAGCTATCTTGATTTTCTCCCAGTCAACGCCATCACGCATGTTTATTACTATTGTCATGTCCCCCACCCAAAACTTCCGTGTAAACCCTCTCAACTCTCTCGGCGACTTTTTCCCACGTGTACTTTTCACAGATTCTTCTTCCAATTTTACCCATTTTTAAAGCTTTTTTATTGTCGAGTAAAAGCGCTACTTTTTCAACAAGCTCGTCAAAGTCTTTAAAGAGATACCCATTTTTTCCGTCCCGTATAAGTTCTTTTATTCCTCCAACAGCCCTTCCAATTACAGGCACTCCAAGGGAATTAGCTTCAACAACCACAAGCCCAAATCCCTCTCTCAGGGAAGGAACTATTAGCATTTTGCTCTCCGCGAGTATGGTATCAATATCCTCCCTATAACCGAGAAACTTGACGTTAGGGGGGGCCATGGTTTTCAGTTCTTCCATCAGTGGACCATCGCCAACCACTAGGAATTTCTCATCCGGAAAGTATTCTGCAAGGCGTATAAACGTTTTTGGGTCTTTATAGGAGGTTAGTGCCCCGATGAACGTGATGTATCGTTTTACTGCTCTCTTTAGCTTTAGCACCCTTATTCCGTTTGGGATAACTTTTACCCTTTTTGCTCCAAGAGAGAGGGCTCTCTTTTTCAGGTAGTGGCTTACAGCTATTATAACATCGCTCTTTGCTATGCTATCCTTAACAAAGTACCTCCCCAACGGAAGGTTTGACATAAAGTCGAGGTCACTTCCATGGGCTGTTACAATTAGGGGGATTCTCAGTTTCTTCTTTGCGAGAACCCCGGCGTAGCTGGTTGTTCCAATGTAGTGTGCATGAATGACATCAAAATTCAATTTTTTGTGGAGCTTTACTATCTTTAAGAAACCTAAAAGGGCGAATAAAGTTCCCCTCAAACCGAAGACCGGGGGCACTTTAACCTGATAAACTCTCTCCTTCTCAAACTCTCTGGGTTTTATGGGTCCATATGTGAGAACGTAAACCTCATGCTGTTTTCTGAGCTCTTTAACTAAGCTATCAGTATGATTTGCGACCCCTCCTTTGTGAGGAGGATAATGTCCCACAATCAAAATTCTCATGAATAAAAAATGTAGAAGAGAAGTAAAAAGCCTTTCTATGGTCTGCCTTTACCTTTTCCATGTGGTGGATTTACTGGCAGATACTTCTCCTTTATCTTGCCTCTTCCCTGCATAAAGGCTTCCCTTAGCATGTTCTTAGCATCTTCGATGAGCTCTCTGGCAGTATCGTAGTCTCCCGCTTGAATTGCAGCTTTTGCGGCATCTATCTTCTCTTTTATTTGAGTTACATCAATTCCAGCTTTTTCGAGAACTTTTATTTTAACTTCGAGTCTGTGTACTTCCTTTTCGAGCTGGACTTTAGGGCTTGCATGAATAACCTTCTGCCACTCCTTGCCGGCAAGCCTAATTACTGTCTCTGCGTGAGCCTTTGCAGCTATTGCTTGTCCATACGCTTTTCCATAGTTTCCTTCATTGTAGCTCTCGTTTGCGATTTGTATTTTCTTTTCGGCAATTTCAATTAGTCTTTTAGCGGCTGGAACTGGAAGATCATCGAGCATTTCTTTTGCCGTTTCAGTTCTGTTAATAGCCACTTGTATTGCCTCCCATGCCATCTCAGCTGTCACATTTAAGTCTTCTTCGGTTACGTTTCCGTTTCTGACCCTCTCCCTAACACGTTCTCTTATTTCTTCGGCAGTTTTGTTATCCATTAATGGGCTTTTGATTATTATTACGCTCTTGGTTTTGAGCAGAGTACCAATTATTTCAGTTGTATTTGTTAGATTATTATCCACGTATAGGACAAACTTCTTTCCTTCTATGCCTTTAGCTTGTTTTATTGCTCCTAGGTCTCTTCCGTGGGCGATTACTATCTTAACACCTTCAAAAAGCTCTGGATACTCTTCAATGGCCTTTTTAAGTACTTCTAAATTGGTCTCGTACCTGTTTTCACCATACCACCTAACGTATGAAACTCCCAGCTCAGCTATGTCCGTTTCGTAGTCTTTTGGCACAGCATCGGGGCCTCCTATGATTATGACTTTATCTGGGGCATACTCCATAATCTCTGCCGTGACATTGGGGTCATACACCCCCCAAGTTGTGACTACTACGGTTGCGTTTAATACTTCTGCAAGTTCCTCTGCAAGTGCTGAATCTGCCTCGTTGTCGCTTACGAGGATAACTATTGAAAGACTCTGTGCCTGTGATAGTGGTATTATGCTCGCTAAGAGCAGGGCACCAAACAACAATGCAAACACTTTTTTCGCCACCATGGCTTATCACCTCACTTTATTATAGTGAAAAACTCCTATTTAAGCTTTTTTCATGAAATCGTTTTGTTCTGTCTTTGTTTGTTTATTCAAATGCTACGAAAACTCTTTTTGACTTTGCGAGGGTTAAAAAAAGTTTAAAACCGTTTATGTATGTTCAAAAACCTCATAAAAGACTTTTTCGGCAAATTGAGATAACCTCAGGCCCTCTTTCTTTGCTATCTTTTCGAGAATCTTTTGTGCATTGCTTCCGTATTGACAGGCTTTCTTTTCTCTGTATGCAACTTCTTTGGGAAGACCTATTTCAAGGGCTACTTCCCTTAGAATAGCTTTTCTTACCCCATTGTGGATTTTGTACTCTAAAGGTGTTCTTAGCCCGCTTCTGACGACGTTGAGATCTAAGAACGGGAACCTTCCTTCAACGCTGTTTAACATGGCAATTTTGTCATCTCTGGCAAGGTTCTTTTCCCCCATCTCCAAAATATCTTTCTCCATTAGCGAAGGATCCCTAAGGTATTTTGCATACCCTCCAAAAAGTTCATCGGCTCCTTGGCCGATTAAAAGAACTTTGGTGTTGTCTTCCCTGGCAAGTTTTGTTGCGAAGTAGATTGGGATTCCTATTGCGAGGTTCATGGGGTTGGGCTCTTCTATGGCAAACATAACTTTTTCAAGAGAGTTTTTTACGTCATCGAGATCAAATACGTACTCCCTAAGCTTCAGGCCAAGTTTCTCACTAACTTTTCTAGCCCACTCCAAGTCTGGACTCCCCTCTGCCCCCGCCGTGTAAAGGGTGACATCTGAGTATTTTGAAGCAAGAAGGGCTATTAAAGAGCTGTCCAACCCTCCGGAGAATAATACCCCTACCTTTTTTGCACTTCTAAGCCTTACGGCATATTCCAGGCTTTTCCTTATGCTCAGCTTTGCTCTTTCATAGGAGAAAGGCTCTCCTTTTAGCTCTGAGAGTGTAAAGAGCTGAACTCGTTCAATGCCCTTCCTAGATATTTTAACGAGCTCTCCTGGATTTACGGGGATTGCTCTTTCCCCTATGCTCCAAAGAACTTTCTTTTCCGAGGCAAAGAAGCCGTTCTGAGAATAATAGAGAGGTCTAATCTCAATTGGGTCTCTAAAAAGATAGATGTTTTCTTTATCGGAAAATGCCACGGCATAATCTCCGTTTAAGATTCTCATTAAGCTTTTCACGCTCTCAGCTATGGAATTGCCCCTCTCAATTTGAAACTCCAAGAAGCGCAGAATCACTTCCGTATCGACATCACTCTCGAATTCAACCCCCCTTCTCTCCAAAAACTCTCTTATTTGCCTGTGGTTGTATATCTCTCCATTGTGGACTAGGACAAAATTATTAAAAAATGGTTGAGTGAAGCTCTTTGAACCTGTCATGGCTAAACGGCACTGGAGGAGTCCTATACTGCCGTCTGGAATTTCACCAATGTTAGAAAAATCCTCGCTCTTCAACACCCCTTCATCAGTCCACACACCAAAAGAGTCTCTACCCCTATGTTTTCCAGAGCGCATCATTGCTATAAGCTTGGGTTTTAGATGTCTTCCTATCCCTCCCGCGATGAGGCACACTTTTCTCACCAGAACCTCTTGTTTATCTGCCAATAAAAACCTTCCCGGTTTCTTCCTAAAAAAGGATTCATTTTAGGAAAAATTTCTTGAATGAAAGTTCTGTTCTAATTTTTTCTGCTGAACTTATGTTAAATCCCCACAGGTGCAGTAGTGTTCATAAGCCACCGTCTCAAGTTCATCGAATCCGATTCTCGTTTTTGCGGATAGATAGAGCACCCTAACCGGAGGTGAGACTTCGGGTAAAAATTTACATAGCTTGTATGCCAAGAGCCCTTGCATTGAACTGTCGAGCTCTAAACGAGCTGAGAGATATTCAACATCCTCCAGATACCTTTTTGTCTTTTCCAACTCTCTTATAAGGTCTACCTTGTTAAGAGCTGGTACGGTTGTTGCACCAAGCCGAAGGTCTATCAAAAGGGCAAAAAACCTAACAAAGCAGTAATCATGGGGTTTTCTTAGTATTGTGGGGTCGAATAAGTATACAACAAGCGGACTTGGGAGATTTTCCATTAGCTTAACCCCAAAATCATGGAAGAGAAATGTTTCCATCTGGCCTGGGGTATCTATAAGAACGTAGTCGTTTTCTTTTTCCAGCTCTAGTATTTTTTCAACGTATTCGTCGAGATAGTCAATCAAAAAGTCATAGCTTTCCACAATAGCTCCATTGGGTCCGTAACCCTTTTTCATGAGCTCTTCCACGGTTACATGCTCTCTAACATCCACCGTGGGGGTGTAGGGAAGGGTCTTGACTCCCGTATCTAGGTTTATATATGCTACCCTCTTCTCGTTCTCTTCCAAAAACTTCCCAAATTCTCCTGTTAGAGTGGTTTTTCCGCTTCCAGCGGTTCCAACGAATACCACTATCACTCCATCCACCATTGTCTCCCTGATTCCATCCCTACAATCTTCTCCGCAAGTTCAAAAAATGCTTTTGAGGCTTTTGAATCTGGAGCATATGCTACTACGGGCATTCCTTCCAGTGCTGCTTCCCTAACTTTTGGATCTTCTGGGATAACTACCAAGAGGGGAAACTCCATAACCTCTTCGGCGGCTTCTGGGGGTATGTCGTTTTTATGTCCACCGTACCTATTAAGTATAAACCCCAAAACTTCTCGCCCAGCTTTCTTCAGCACTATCCCTACTTTCATCGTGTCGCTGAGGCTTGCTATCTCCGGATTAGTTACTAGGATAATCTCCTCCCCACTCAGCATGGCGCTCATGGCATCTATTTGCAGCCCCGCTGGACAGTCTATGAGGATGTAATCAAAATCTTCTTTTAGCTTGGGGATCACCTTGGGTAAATCTCTGGGGTCTGCTTTAGCAACGTGCTCCCAATCTACTGCGGCTGGAACTACGTACACGAGCTCGTACCTCGTGGTATGGACAGCTTTTCTTATGTCTTCCCCTTCAATTAACACATCGTGGATAGTTCTTCCAGCATCGTCTAACCCAAAATGCAGGCTTAGGTTTGCCATAGTCAAATCCGCATCAACTGCACACACTTTTTTCCCTAACTTTCCTAGAGCAATTGCAAGGTTTGCTGTAACGGTTGTTTTACCAGTACCTCCTTTCCCAGAAGCTATTGAGATTATTCTCCCCATGTTTATTCCCCACTATAATTCTCCTAAACCTTTATGAACTTTTACCAACAAGGTTATAAGTGGAGAGACCAGCAATGGGAAGGTGAGAAAAATGAGGGTATTTGTCGCAGACACGAGTGTTATAGTTGATGGAAGGCTCACTCAATACCTTAATAGGATTAACGAAAAGGTTAAGGTGATTATTCCCGAGGCTGTCGTTGCTGAGATCGAGCATCAGGCAAATGAGGGCAAGGCAATAGGGCACACTGGATTGGAAGAGTTAAAAAAACTTAGAAAGCTTGCCGATGAAGATAAGATCCTTTTAGAATTCTATGGCGAAAGGCCGGATCTATGGCAAATCAGAAGGGCAAAGGCTGGAGAAATTGACCACATGATAAGGGAAGTTGCCAGAGAGCTTAATGCAATCCTCATAACCGGTGATCAGGTGCAGAGGGACATCGCCATAGCCAAAGGCATTGAGGTAATCTACTTGGAGAGCAGAAAAGAGGTCAAGCACAGACTTGAGGACTTTTTTGATGAGCACACAATGAGCGTTCACCTTAAAGCCGGAGTAAAGCCATTGGCAAAGAAAGGAAAGCCCGGTCAATGGAGGCTTGTTCCCATAAGGGATGAGGAGCTTACGGATGAGGAGCTTGAGGAGATAGCGGATGACATAGTCGAGAGGGCTAAGAGAGATCCAGAGTCGTTTATAGAGCTTGATGAACCAGGAGCTACTGTTGTTCAGCTGAGAAACTATCGTATAGTAATAGCAAAGCCTCCGTTTGCCGATAGAATAGAGATTACAGCTGTAAGGCCGATAACCAAATTGAGCATAGAGGACTACGACCTCCCAGAGAAGCTCTTAGAACGTTTAACTGACAAAGCCGAGGGAATACTTATAGCTGGTGCGCCTGGAGAGGGGAAGTGCTTACCCCCAGAAACCCCCATTCTTCTTGGAGATGGTTCGTTTGTTCAGATTAAAGATGTTAAACCCGGAATGAAAGTTGTTACTTTTTCACACGAGAAGGTAGAAGTCCAACCCATCCTCAGAGTTTATAAGAGAAATGAAACTGCCTTGATAAAGCTAAAAACAGCTACTGGAAGAAAAATAATTCTCACCCCCAACCACCCAGTTCTCACGATAAAAAACGGCTTCGTTATGTGGATGGATGCAGGCTCTCTAAAAAAAGGTGATCCAATAGCGGTTCCTAGAAGGCTACCAATTAAGGGCAACCTGCCAGAAAGTATTTGGATCGGAGAGTTAGTAAAAGAAGGATTCTTTGCAACAACCAAAGATGGTAACATTGTTCCACTTGTGAAGGCCAATCCTGAAGACACAGTGACAGTGTTTTACAAGGGCAGAAATCACAGAAAGTCTAGAGATGTGCCTGCGCATCTTACTCTTAGCGAAGAGTTCTTTGAGTTTCTAGGCCTTATGTGGGCTGAGGGATCAGGGAGTGTCTTCGAGTTTAATAACTTCGATGAGAAACTTATTGAACACTTCAAAAATCTGGTTTCAAACATATTTGGGGTTAAGAGCGAGGAGTTTTACTTTGTTGCTCCAGGAAGACTAAGACTTCGGAATTCGAAGACAATAGAAAAAATACTGCGTGCTTTTGGATATCCAGAGCGGAACAAAGCATCTTCATTAAGAGTACCTGAAATTGTTATGAAATCGGACGAGAAAAGAATAGCAGCTTTTATTAGGGGGGTATTTGAAGGTGATGGTTACATTGGGAAAGAACTGGAAATTTCAACTGCTAGTGAAGAATTCGCCGCTGGATTACAATATCTTCTCCTTAGATTAGGTATCCAGGCACTCTTCAAAGAAAAAACAATAAATGGCAAGGTCTACTATAAAGTTGTTCTAAAGGACTCTAGATCGATAAGAAAGTTCTACGAGGTTGTAAAGCCGAGGTTCAAGGTTAAAGGCTTTGAAAAACATCTAACAAAAAATTCAAATCCAAATATTGATACTATTCCTGCTGGAGAACTTGTGAAATCTCTTGGTGTTCTAACGGGATATAGAGTTAAGGGGGCTACTAAAACTACTTACTCTCGTGAAAGACTTTCAAAAGTGTATCAAAACTTCTTGAGTGTTTACAGAGAATACCTTGCCCTCGAACCAACCGTCAAGAAACTAGTCGAGTACTCAAAGTATATCTCAAAATGGAGAGAACTCGTGGAATTTATTGATAAAAACGTTAATATCGAATTTTACAGAAGAAACCATATAGATCATGTTGCTCCTAAACTTTGGCTGGAGGGTAAGAGAAAGCCCATGATGTCAACAGTAGCTAAGTTGCTTTCAGCGTTTGCATATGAAACAGGGCTTTTGGCTAGGGAGTCAGAGTTGTGGAATAAGGCAGTAAAAGAAATCAGAGAACTCATGAAATCTCTTTTTGCGCTCCTTGGTCAGAATTCTCAGAGTACGGTTTCTCAGTCAATGATAAGCCTCTTTCTGAATGGTGCAGAGCTTAATGTGGATCGCATGCTAAGGCTAATCGAAGAAGTAGTCTCGGAGTATTATCATAAAGCAGAGCTTGTTGAAGAACATCTTGCACACATGCTGCTCATGCTTGATTCCAATATTCTATGGGACAAGGTTGCCTCTGTTGAAACCATGATAGGAGAATTCGACGTTTATGACATAACTGTGCCCAATCACAACTTCATTGCTGGTATACTCCCTGTGATAGTCCACAATTCCACCTTCGCTCAAGCTTTAGCTGAGTACTATGCCTCCATGGGTAAGATAGTCAAGACGATGGAAAAACCCAGAGACCTTCAGGTTAGTGAAGAGATAACCCAGTATACAGCACTTGGGGGAAGAATGGAGAAAACTGGAGATGTTCTATTGCTTGTAAGACCTGATTACACCATATTCGACGAGATGAGAAAGACGAGTGACTTCAAGATCTATGCTGATCTAAGGCTTGCGGGAGTTGGAATGATAGGCGTTGTACACGCTACAAAGCCCATAGATGCCATTCAGAGGTTCATTGGAAGAGTGGAGCTTGGAATGATCCCTCAAATAGTTGATACAGTGATATTCATAAAAGCGGGGAATGTTGATAAAGTTCTGACTCTGGAGTATAAGGTTAAGGTGCCAAGTGGGATGACGGAAGAGGACTTAGCGAGACCGGTTATAGAGGTCAGGGACTTCATGACAGGTGAACTTGAATACGAGATTTACACCTATGGAGAAGAGATAAGCGTTGTTCCGGTAAAGAAGGAAGGGAAGCCGCCGGCAATGAAACTTGCGGAGAAAAAGCTTAAACAGGAGATCAAGAAGTTCCTTCCCGATGTTTACACCGAAGTTGAGCTTGCAAGTCCACACAAGGCTATAATATACGCGGATGAGTTTGACATCCCGGCAATAATAGGGAAGAAGGGCAAGAGAATAAGCGAAATAGAGAAAAAGCTTGGCATAAGTATCGATGTAAGGAGCTTTGACGAAAAGCTCGCGGAAATGCCCAAAGAAAAGATACCTGTGGAAGCAGAAGAAAAGAAAAAGCAAATAGTCCTAAGAGTTTCACCCGATTTTGCCAAAAAGCCACTGAAGTTCTTTGCAGGTGAGCAGTACATATTCACCGCAACGCCTTCAAGAAAGGGGCTTGTAAAGGTTAACAAAAACACACCAATTGGTAAAGAGCTCAAGAGAGTGCTAGATGCAGGAATAGAGCTCTGGGCTTCTCTTTAATTCTCTTTTTGGCTCGGTTGCGAGGGTACTCATCATTACTCAGCTAGCGAAATTGTCCTCATCGCCCGAAATTTTTATATTTTCATCCTTTAAGTGCCTTTTGATGAGGCTGATCTTAGCGTCCCAAAGTCCAAGGAGAAGGGAAATACTTGCAAAGTTCTTTGATGCTTTTGATGTCATCCCGAGCAACGTTAGTGAGGACTCCAAAGCTTCAGACCCCGCAGAACACGCTATGGAAGTGGCAAGGAAAAAAGCCCGTGATGTGTATTCTCGATACGGGGGCACAGTTGTAGGCGCGGATACAATAGTCGTCTTAGATGAAAAAATCCTCGGAAAGCCAAAAAATGAGGAAGAAGCAAAGGAAATGCTCAGAGCTTTAAGCGGAAGAATACACAAGGTCATAACTGGCTACTGCATTATCCATGAAGAGAGGGAGATTACAGGTTATGTGGTCACGGAGGTTAAGTTTAGGGAACTCAGCGAGGAAGAGATAGAATGGTACGTCTCTACAGGCGAACCCCTTGACAAGGCAGGTGCCTATGGAATTCAGGGAAAGGAGGAATTCTGGTGGAATGGATAAAGGGGGATTACTACAATGTTGTCGGCTTTCCGATGAAAATAATCCTTGAGCTTAAAAACTTGGGATTTAAACTTTCATAAGAGCTCCGAAAAGAGCAAATCTTCCTTTTTGCCCCCGGCTTTTTTAAATGCCTTTAAACTCCAGCTTATGCTTCCAACATCTCTCGGCTGATGGGCATCGCTCGCGAAGGTTAGCTTTACTCCTTTTCTGATGCACAGCTTTATGAA
>LGET01000227.1 GCA_001507935.1 Thermococcales archaeon 44_46 | reverse complement strand
CATCCCGGCGGATTGGAAATTACGAGAGAGCTAGCAGAACTCTGCGGCATTAATGAAAAATCCAAAGTTCTGGATGTGGCATGTGGCACTGGCGAAACTGCGTGCTTTTTAGCGGAAACCTTTGGTTGTGAAGTCGTAGGGGTTGATGCTTCTCCTCTGATGATAGAGAAAGCAAAGAATAAAGCAAAAATGAGAGGATTGGAAGGTAAAACTACTTTCATCTTAGCCGATGCTCATAAATTGCCCTTTCCAGACAACACTTTTGATGTTGTCATATCGGAGTGCACGCTCTGTCTCCTTAACAAGGAGGTTGCATTAAGAGAAATTGTTCGCGTAGTTAAGCCAAATGGCTATGTGGGGATACACGACGTTGCCTGGAAAGAGGATACTCCCGAAACGCTGAAGCTAAAACTCAAAGAAATTGAGGGAGAAGAGCCGGAAACCATCGAGGGATGGAAGAAGCTTTTCGAACAAGCAGGTCTTGTTGATGTCGTTGTGATTGATAAATCCCACCTAATTCCCGAGTGGATGAAAGAGATGAGGAAAGAGGTTGGCATCATAGGAGAGCTGAAAATATTCCTGAAGATACTTAGAAAAGAAGGGCTAAAGGGGTTGAAAAATGCCTGGGAATCAATGAAGATTTTTGAAAGCCCTTATACCGGTTATGTTATTATCGTGGGAAGGAAGCCAGCTAGGTAGCTGTCTCTTCCTCTTTCTCCCCTTCTTCCTCCTCGATTTCTTCGAGTATGTGCTCAAATTTCTTGAACTCATCTGTCTGAGCGACCAGCGTAATGAATTCGTCTATTTCTTCTTTTTCAAGGAAAGAACCTACCAAAAGTCTTCCTGTGTATCGGTTGTTCTTGATCTCCCAGAACATATAGAATTCGGGGAACTTGTTCTTTATTTTCCTGTAGGCTACGCCGTACTTTGAATCCTTAAGCGGGTTCTGCTCGAGGAAGAAGTGGTTCTTTGAGATCTCTATCATGTGGAGAATCGCTCCCCTCTTAGTTCTAACTACCTTAATCTTCACAGGCCTTTCTTCCAGAACTCTCATGCTATCACCAAATAAAAATTAAGACGCAGAACAACTTAAACCTTTCTTCAAACAATCTTTCCCACACCGAGCACCCTGGGAGATATAAACGCCCCGAGCTCTTCCTTCTTCTTTCCTACAGCCGTTATGGAGTTCATGAACTCAAAAACGTTCCCCACAAACATGTTGTCCTTGAATGGAATGACCTCACCGTTTTTGACCACATAGCCAAGCTCAACCGTTAGTGAAAAGTCCCCGCTTATTGGGTTTGCAGTGTGCTCACCAAAGACTTTCTTTATTATAACCCCTTCAAAATCCTCAAGGTTCTCTTCCTCTCCCTCCACGATTATGTTGCTTGTCCCTATGTGGGGAGGGGTCCTAAAGTCTCTCACGGCATTTCCCGTGCCCTCCATTTCAAGAAGACGAGCATACATCTCGTCAAGAAGAAAGTTCTTTAGTACTCCATTCTCAACTAAAACCGTCCTTTGAGAGGGATTTCCTTCGCCATCGAAAGAGTAGCTCGCGATTTTGCCTTCCAGCGTGGCATCATCGATGAGCGTAAACGCTTCACTTGCAACGCTTTCGCCCAGTTTGTTAAATCTGCTCCTTCTGTGATATACATTGTCTCCCCTTAGGTTTGAAATGAACAGCCCGACGAGAGATGCAACTGAGTGCGGCTCTAGAACGAGTTCTCCATCAAAAGGCTCCAGCGGTTTTGCGTTGTAGCTTAGCTCAACCTCCTGCATAGCCTTTTCGAGCCCTTTCTCAAGCTCTCTTTCGAAGTCCATCATAGTTCTTGAGGCTTTGTAGTAGTCCCCCGTTCCAACTTTTTCGTCTTTCCTAACTATGTAAACGCTAAAGCTCATTGCTGTGCCTTCCTCTTCCATCTCGATCCCGTTTGAGTTCGCTATGCCGTCTCTTGCCACCCCAAAAGCCAGCCTTCCGGAAAAGGTGTAGCTTCCCCCGTATTTTTCTCTCAGCTCACTCTCTTTTCTGGAGATCTCTCTTCCAAGTTCCAAAGCTTCCTCAAACTCCAGCTCCGCTATCCGCTTATCGTAAATTCCACTAACCTTTTTGACAGGCTTTTTTTCGGGGAATCCGTAAAACTTTACCTCTCCGACCTTTGCAAGTTTTATGGTCTTTTTAACAAACTTTTCAAGCTCTTCTTTTGAGTGAGTTAGTCCTGTGATATAGGAAAAACCCTGTTTTCCGTTGTATCCCACCCTAAGACCAATACCAGAATGGTATTTCCTTTGGGCTCTCTCCAGCTCACACTTCTCGATTTTAAACGAGCTCCCTCTGCCGATTTCCCAGTAAATCTCCCACTCAACGTTCTCGCGGTTTAGGATTTTAACTAACTCGTCTATCATCTTTTCTCCCGCTTCTCATAAGCCGAAGGGAATTAAAGGTTTTTGGTAAAAGAGTTATATATCAATTATCGAAATTATAATCAGGTGAAGAAATTGAGAACTCTTCCATTACTTGTAGCTCTTGTTGTTATCCTGAGCGGATGTTTAGGGACAAATACACCCTCTACTATCTCTCAAAGTCCTTTTTCGGAATCTTTAGTCCCGTGTCCCCTTACCCATCCAGGATACGGAGAGTTCAATG
>LGET01000226.1 GCA_001507935.1 Thermococcales archaeon 44_46 | reverse complement strand
TCCAGCCTCTCGAAGTTCCTCGCCGAGAAGTCGGCTATCACGAGGCCTCTTGCCTCTTCTACAATCGCTTTAGCGTTCTCGTAAACTTCCTTTTCCGAGACGTTTTCGTCATGCCCTCTTCCTGCTCGCGTGCATTCAGTGATTAGAACGCTCGCACTCTTTGCGGCTTTTACGAACTTTTTGCTTTCTTCTCCGTTCTTACCGTGGAGTCTGAAGTCGCCCGTGTAGGCGAGTGCCGTGTTGCCTTCAACAATGTATGCTGCGGCGCCATAAATGGAGTGATCCACCGAATAAGCACGAACTTCAAAGCCTAGTTCGCTTTTTTGGAGATGCTTGATCTCTCCTAGCTGAATTCGCTTCACGTTGCCTTTTGTGGCTAGTTCAACGTTCGCCCGCCAGTTTAGGAAGTTTAAGGCCTCCTCGGAAAGTTCTTCCGTAAGAATCATGTCCCTACTTGGGTAATGTTTGATCTTCTTGTCCTTCTCTAGAACGTATGGGTTCGCTTCGCTTGGTTTTTTGGGAGTGTAATATGGAAGCTCCATCCCCATGTGACTTCCCTTCGAGGTATCCCTAAGGGCCTTGAGAATCACAACTGTCATGAGAGAGCCAACGATTGGAATGTTCTCGTCCAGCAGTGCAATGTTTCCAACATGATCAAGGTGGGCGTGGCTTATCAGGACGGCGTTTACAGGGATTTTTGGATGTTTGGCAACTTCACCAGCAATATCCAAGGGGATTAGATCCTTCCTGTAAATGTTGAGCCTAGGTATCAGGTTTAGCCTCCAGAGGTCATGAATTCCCCTTGAGGGTCTTTCGCTTATGAACTCCTGGTAATAATGGGAGTATTTTGCAAAGTTCATGCCAAAGTCCAGGAAGAGGCCGTTTCCGTTCTCTTGAATATGTATCTTTGAGCCACCGATGGTGGTTGCCCCATCATAGATTGTAATCCTCATCCCAGAACCCCCTAAGCCCTCTTCACGACCTTAACAGCAATTTTGACTCCTGTCTTTCTTTCCAGTTCTTTGAGCTTTGAAACTGCTACACTACCGTTTTCTGGCCTGTAAACATGCCAGGGACTGACCACGTCAGTGTACTTGGGATTCCTTACGTATGTTGTTTCCACATAGGTTGGGATGTAGAGATCCTGGAAACCATGCTCCCACAGAAACTTCACGGCAGTGAACAAAGACATGGCCCACGCGTTTCTCTCTACTGGCAGTTCATGCCACTGACCGTTATGATAAATGTAAAGCTCGAGTATCCTCGGTCTCCCCGATAGTTCCTCAGGTGTTAGTTCATCCAGAAGTTTAGCTCCTTGTGGAAGTCCGGCTGGCTGGGAGACAAGCGATTGGGTTGGGATACCGCTAGTTTTGTCTTCTACCTGTTTTAGCTTTTCGAGTTTTCTCCTAACTAACTCCTTGAAATCACTCCGGGTTAAGGTCTCCTTGGACAGAAGTTTTAGTTTTTCAAGTGCAGCTTCCTCATTTAGATCTATCGTGAGGAGAATCCGTTCTTCTAGACTTGTACCGCTCTCGTAAGCGTTGAGCACAACCCAGCGAATACCATTGGTGAGGATTCCAATATCAATACCTTCCGTACTACAGTACATTAACAGCTGGTGGAGTGCCCCTTTGTCTGTAAAAACGTCAACTCCAAGGCTTTTCGCCTCAAGGTATGCTATTGTTTTTCCGTTTACTCTCAGAGAGTAATCTGCGCGGTAGTAGCCGTAAGGGCCGCGTACTCGCTCCTCTGGCATGACTTCAGGACTAAAAACGTCCCAGTCCAAAGCGTTCAAAACTGGGAGTATTAAGTGTTGCTTTGTGGCCTCCTCGTTGAAACGATATGTGGATTCTCCAGACTTCGCAAGGTCAAGAACTCGCCTAACTACATGCCCAAGTTCTTCCATATGGCACCACCCCCATTAAATTGTAACTTGCTTAACACTATTAAAGTAGTTGTCTCCAAAAGACTCATCGAGTATGCTGAATCCGAGCAGATCTATTACCTCATACCTTTTCTGGATAATATTTGCTGTACTGTCCAGAAAAGCCGCAAAAAGAACTTCCTTTCCAAGCTCTTTTGCCTTATCTGCAAGAGGTATGAAGTCCCTGTCTCCTGAAACAATTACAATTGCATCGACTGTCGGCCTCTCGTAAAGTATTTCCATACCCTCTACTATCATCGTCGCATCGGTCGTGCTTTTTACCCCATTTTCATTTTTTGTAGACTCTGAGAGGACAACCCTGATACCCATTTTCTCCAGGTTGTTTATGACGTGGGGATTGCTGAGAACGAAGGGATTTGCATAAATCCTAGCTATTATGACGTCATAACCGTGGGCTTTAAGATACTCAAAGAGCCCCTCCCAGTCTAAATCCTTGTCGAGCAATACTCTCCTGGCAAGGATGTTCTGGAGTGCCATCACAACATTTTCCCCATCAATCAACACAGCTGCTTTCATGGCAAACACCTCTATGTAATATTACTGGGGGAGATTTCGTAATATTATTGATCTCCCCATTGTAATATTAGATGCCAAAGTATTTAAGCTTTTCGGTTAATAGGGGCGTGTTTATAGTAACCTTTATTAGGGTTTTTGCTGAATTCTTTCAGGTGGTTGCCGTGATCCCCAGATGGGATCACAGACT
>LGET01000225.1 GCA_001507935.1 Thermococcales archaeon 44_46 | reverse complement strand
GCGAATAAGCATGATGTGAGTGTTGTCAGGGAAAAGTTCTGGGTGATTGTTGAGGAGTTTTCTGGCTGTTTTCTGTTTTTGGATAAGGGGTATGTTAGCAGGGGGCTCGAGGAGGAATTTCTGAGGTTTGGCGCTGTTTACACGCCAGTAAAGCGGGGGAATCAGATTAGTAATCTGGAGGAGAAGAAGTTTTACAACTACTTGTCTGACTTTCGCAGGAGGATTGAGATTTTTTTAGGTTTTCTAAGTTTCTTCTGAGGCCGAGCAGGAGTGTTAGTTTGAATGGGTTAACTGTCAGGATTTTAGGAGCGATTCTGGCCGTGAATCTGGACAGATTATACAACTTCACAGGTGAGGGGAACTAGGGTTTGTAGCTTTTGTATCCTATCCTCTGTAGTATCCCCCTTACTCTGCCAATTTCTGTGTCCACCTCCAGTGCTATTTTGCCCTTACAGGGGATGTGTCTCTTCTCTTCCCCTAGCCGGTTTTTTCTGTTTTATCCTCTCAAGCTCCTCAGTTATCATTGATATCGCCTTTTCTTTCGAGACGTATCCTGGATACTCCGTGTCGTCCCACTTCTTCAACCAGTCGACCACATCCAAAACTGCGGAGCTAACGGCCGGGACGATGTCTTTGGCGGGTACTCTTGCTACAGTTTTGCGTGAGGGACTGACCAAGAGGAGTTCGCCGGAGTCCCTGAAAACGAAAATTGGCCGCGGATCAAAGCTCCCCAGTGTTAAAATCATGGCAGGTTTTTTCTTGCCTACAGTTCCGATTAAGGCGAGTGCTTCTCTAAACCAATCCCTGTACGCCAATGGTACCGGAGTACTGGTCTCTTCACGGCTCTCCTCTGTGAGAAGTGCGAGGTTAATGAGCTCGGATGCAAAGCTTAGCGGATCGACTATGCCACTAAACAACACCCTTCTGGCTCTCACCCCTGAATACAGCAGGGGCATTCGTTTGGACCCGCATTTAAACTCCCCCACCCAATCAACAGTTATTTTGAAGCCTTCCTCTGCGGATGGGGCAATCAGACCTTCTCTTGTCGCAATGTCCTTGGCAATTTCCAAGCTTCTTCTCAGCTTGTCATCTCCGACAATGCTCACCACGGACTCCAAAAACTCCAATACCGACTTTGCCACCTCACTCAGCGACACCTCAAATGTTTTGTAGTACTCAATTTCATAATCTACGAGAACCTCGATTCTGACTTTGTCAGACTTTTTGGTAAAGGCAAAGACGACCGATGGTTCTATTGAACCGAAGTCGGTGACAAGCTTGCCCTTAGCACTCTGACATTGCTCTACGTCGCTCAAGAAAGTTGTGCATAGACCACTGCGCATTTCCAGCTCTTTTATGCCTTCGCAGGAAGCTGAACAGAATGCCAGAAGGTAAATCGCACTGAAAACTGCCTCTCGTCCACTGCATAGCGTTTTAATGACTTCGCCGTTTATCTCGAAGTTCAAGGTTATATCGTATTTGAAGTGAGTCTTCAGCCCTTCCTCATCCTTTGGAAAAAATAAAATGGAGAACGACATTTGTCTACCTCCCTAACCACTTTAGGTAGGCCGTTATTATCCTGTACAGCCCCTTTTTGGGATTATATTCGAGTACGACTCTTAATGTTTTTGATGTATACCTGTCAGTTCTTAATTCAGGAAATGTTTTCTCCATGGATACTCTTATCGTTCCATCCCCCAGGGGCTTAATGCTCCCACATTGCACTTCTCCTTCCTCAATGGTTTTCTTGATTAGGATAACGATTTCCCTCATTGTTAAATACTTCGGAAATACTGTGGGGTCCGCTTGCCCATCATATTCATAAATCCCAAAGACGTGTCTGCCAACTATGTGGGATGCCCTGTCATTGTCTAATATCACCTCACCTGAGGGCAACTTTATTTTGCAGGTATCAGTACCTCTGAACGTCACCCCATTCTTCACAAATACATCTTTGTATTCGTCGTGAAACTCCTTCACTATATCCTTTGCCTTCTCAGCGTCCCAGCCGTTTAAGTATGCTTGTGCCAAGAGTTTGCCGTACTCCTTCGGGCTGAATAAGTCTTCTACAGCCTTGACTTCGTCCCTGGTTATTGTGATAACTGGCTTTACTATGACGGCTTCCTTTTTAAGTCCGCCCCATTCCTTTTTGACATAACCATAACCAATCTCTACCTCCGTCCCCCAGAAGTTCGTCTTAACGCCCTTTGCAAGCTCCTGCCCATTGTAAGTAATCTTGTCTGGAATTTCACCCACAAAAGCCTCAGTAAACTCGCTGACTGGCTTTGAGTACACGTACTTGGCAATTAATGCTACGATGCTACCGACAGCAACTATCCACCCTATGCCCGGAACAAAAGCGCTGATGAACGGCTCTGCAACGACGGTGGCACCGCCGAACTGCGGCCGAACCTCGTCCCCGGGCTTTTTCTCGGGATTAAACTCTGGCGGAACCGTTACGGTACCGTTCACCGTGCCGTTAACAAAGCTCGCCGAGGCGCTGGCACTGCTAACAGTTAGTCCCAACATTAAAAACCCGAAGAGTACGGCAAGGGCTTTCTTCCACATTCTTGAACACCCCCACAGAGTTCAATGGATAGCAAATCCAAAACCTTAAAAGATTTACTATCAAAAGTTTAACAAGGCAATGAAAATCAGAATAAAATCTAACTGGGAGGAGTTTGAGTGATACAATTACCAAA
>LGET01000224.1 GCA_001507935.1 Thermococcales archaeon 44_46 | reverse complement strand
AACGAGATCCCCTCTCCAAAGGATGGCGTTGTTAAGAAAATCCTTGTCAAAGAAGGAGACACCGTCGACACAGGTCAACCACTAATAGAACTCGGGTGATGGAAAATGGGGCTTGAACAGGCAATACTTGACTTCTTTGCCAACATAGGTCTCTTTCACTTAACAGTAGGAAATGTGATAATGATACTTGTCGGGTTTATCCTAATCTATCTGGCTATAAGGTATGAGATGGAGCCATTATTGCTGCTTCCGATTGGAGCAAGTGCCGTACTGGTAAATCTCCCGCTAACAGGCATTTTGAGCGCTGACCCACACCATCCGGGACTGTTCTACCTTATAAAGCACTACCTTATCGACACAGAGGTCGTCCCATTACTGATATTCTTTGGGCTTGGAGCAATGACAGACTTCGGTCCAATGATTGCCGATCCAAAGACCGCACTGCTTGGAGCAGCAGCACAGATTGGTGTTTTCGTTGCGATGCTTGTCGCGATTGCGTTGGGCTTTAACCTTCAGGAGGCAGCCTCGATAGGTATCATAGGTGGTGCTGACGGCCCAACGACGATTTATCTAACTACAAAGCTCGCTCCTCACTTACTCGGTGCGACTGCAGTGGCTGCTTACTCCTACATGAGCCTTGTCCCGCTCATCCAGCCTCCCGTTATCAAGGCTCTTACAACCCCTGAGGAAAGGAAAATCAGAATGGAGCAGTTAAGACCAGTTTCAAAGAGGGAAAAGATACTGTTTCCAATAGCTTCAATGATAATCATCGGTCTTCTCGTGCCTTCAGCAGCTCCCCTAGTTGGAATGCTCATGATCGGCAACCTCTTCAGGGAAAGCGGTGTTGTTGAGCGTTTAAGCAAAGCCGCAAGAGAAGAGCTGATGAACATTGTTACAATATTCCTAGGGCTTGGCGTTGGTTCGACAATGCAGGCAGAGAGCTTTCTAACCTTAAGCACAATAAAAATCCTCCTCCTTGGTGTTGTGGCATTTGCTTCAGCAACAGCTGGAGGAGTATTGCTTGGTAAACTCATGATGAAGCTCAGCGGTGGAAAGATAAACCCAATGATCGGTGCAGCAGGAGTTTCAGCAGTTCCAATGAGTGCTAGGGTTGTTCAAAGGATCGCTGCAAAAGAAGACCCCGGAAACTTCATACTAATGCATGCAATGGGACCAAACGTTGCTGGAGTTATAGGAACCGCAGTCGTAGCTGGAGTTCTGCTCTCAGTGCTTGGATGATTTCTTCTTTTTTTATTAAACTCCTCTGATGAATTTCATTTTTAATTGGATAGAAAAGTAAAAATCTGAGAAAAGAAGATCACATCATGCCGGGCATTCCGCCCATTCCACCCATGTCTCCTTCTCCGCCTTTGCCTTCGTTCTTTGAAAGCTTTGCAGCTATGACGTCGTCGATTCTGAGGATCATTATTGCAACTTCGCTTGCGCTCTTTATGGCCTGCCTCTTAACCCTCGCTGGCTCAATGACTCCCCTCTCGAGCATGTCAGCTGGCTCTCCAGCGAAGACATCTACACCGATTGCTTTTCCTTTGTTCTTGTGCTCACTTATGGCCTTAACAAGGACATCTATTGTGTCAAGCCCTGCGTTCTCTGCGAGGGTCTTTGGAATGATCTTCAAAGCCTCGGCAAAGGCCTCAACTGCAAGCTGTTCCTTGCCTCCTACCTGCTTTGCGAACTCATCGAGTCTAATGCTGAGCTCAATCTCTGTAGCTCCTCCTCCTGGTAAGATTGCACCGTCTTCCATGACGTCCTTGACGACTTTGATAGCGTCTTCGAGGGCTCTTTCGACTTCGTCGATCACATGCTCTGTTCCACCTCTGATGAGGATTGTGACGGCCTTTGGATTCCTGCAGCCCTCAACAAATATCATGTTCTCGCCAGCAACCTTCCTCTCCTCAACAAGCTCGGCATAACCGAGGTCTTCGCTTGTTAGGTCTTTGACGTTTGTGACGATCTTTGCACCTGTGGCCTTGGCAAGCTTCTCCATGTCGCTCTTCTTGACCCTTCTAACTGCCAAGATACCGTGCTTTGCGAGGTAGTGCTGTGCTAGGTCATCAATTCCCTTCTGGCAGAAGACAACGTTAGCACCTGTTGCGGCTATTTGCTCCACCATCTCTTGGAGCATTTTCTCCTCCTGCTCGAGGAATGCGTAGAGCTGGTCTGGGCTTGTGATGTTTATCTTTGCGTCTGTTTCGGTCTTTTTAACTTCGAGGGCATCGTTGATAAGTGCAATCTTGGCGTTTTCAACTTTCTTTGGCATTCTTGGGTGGACTCTCTCCTTGTCGATTACGACACCCCTGATGAGCTGGGTGTCCCTTACGCTTCCACCCTCCTTCTTCTCAAACTTGATGTTGTCAATATCTACAACGTATTTGCCGTTAAGCTTCTCGGCAACCTGTTTAACTGCCTCAACGGCAAGCTTTGCCAAAAGCTCTTTGTGGCTTTCAGCATTCTTACCGGTTATTGAAGTTGAGGCTATTTTTATGAGGATTTCCTCATTGTCTGGTTCAACTGAGATTGCCATGCTGTCAAGTATCTCTTGAGCCTTCTCGGCTGCAAGGGTGTAACCCTTAATAATTATGCTTGGGTGGATATTTTGATCTAAAAGCTCTTCAGCCTTTGCTAAGAGTTCTCCCGCAATTACAACGGCTGAGGTTGTTCCATCTCCGGCTTCCTTGTCCTGGGTCTTTGC
>LGET01000223.1 GCA_001507935.1 Thermococcales archaeon 44_46 | reverse complement strand
CTAAGGGGACTGGCGGATAGAATCATGAAAGAGAAGCCCGACGAGTACTACATTCATGGAGAACTAATTAAGATAACCGTTGAGATGCTTGGAAAGGGCTACGTCTGCTCCTTCCACTCCAAGGTTGATCCCGAGATAGACCCCAAGCTCTGCCGGATCTGCATAGAGACCTTTGGATAGCCACTTAGCCTTTCTCTCCATAAGTTTTCACACAAAGGTGAAAGCGCTTTCACAGATTCATTTTTAAATCGCTTCACTTGAACTTTTTCAGGGGTGAGAGGAGTGGACGAGCTGGAGATGATAAGGAGAAAAAAGATGCTCGAGCTCATGAAGAAGGCGGGGATGATAGAAGAGAAGCCTAGAGGGCCAAAGGTCGTCATTGAGGTCATAACCTCCCCCGGCTGTCCTTACTGTCCGATAGCCTGGGCAATGGCCCAGGAAATAGCGAGGAAATATGATGGTGTCGTCGCGAAAGAGGTGAGCGTCGCGACTCCCGAAGGGCAGAGGAAGGCCATGGAGCACAACATCATGGGAACACCAACGATTTTAATAAACAACCGTGTTGAATTTATAGGCGTGCCGAACTTTGCTGAATTTGAGAGACGGGTTAGGCAATATCTTTCCACATAAACTTTAAAAATCGCCTTCTTTAATTTCTCCCATGTTTTTGTATGAGAAAAATTTTGAGCTGCAGAAGGCGAAAGCCCTTGAAAGCCTGAAGGAAGCTCTTGAAAAAGGTCTAGTGGACAAGGATATTATCTCTCTTTTAGAGAAGGTAAACTCCCTTGAAAACTACTTCACAACATCCTCCTGCTCAGGTAGGATAAGTGTTATGCAGATGCCAAATTTTGGGGACAAGCTCAATGCAGTATGGCTAGGCAAGTGGCATAGAGAAGTGGAATTGGAGGAGGTGCTTGAGGCTATAGAGAAACACAGCGAAGGCATGCTCTGGTTCATGCTTCACAGCCCAATACTCCACATTTCCACAAAGACCCTAAAAGATGCTGTGGAATTGCTCAACTTAGCTATCTCCTGCGGCTTCAAGCATTCAAACATCAAAAGCATAAGTCACAAAAAGCTCGTAGTGGAAATTCGCTCAACCGAGAGAATGGACGTTCCCTTGGGCATGAATGGAGAACTCTGGGTAAGTGAGGATTATCTTAAGAGGATAGTTGAAATTGCAAATCTTCAGCTCAGAAGAGCCAAGGAAAAGCTCAAAAGGCTTGAGAATGAAATTGAAAAACTTAAGAAATAGGGAAAGGGACTTCAGAACTCAGTTTCTTCTTCTCCTGGTCCTTTTCCGCCTTCCTTCTCCTTCTCAAGCTTGCTTGCGGCAATGACGTCATCGATTCTAAGGATCATTATTGCGGCCTCGCTTGCGCTCTTTATGGCCTGCTTCTTGACTCTTAATGGCTCAATGACTCCTCTCTCGAGCATGTCAGCTGGCTCTCCAGCAAAGACGTCAACACCAATTGTTGCACCCTTGTCCTTGTGAGCTGCAGTTACTTTCACTAAGACGTCAACTGGGTCAAGTCCAGCATTTTCTGCAAGAGTTCTTGGAATTACCTTCAATGCATCGGCGAAGGCTTCAATCGCAAGCTGCTCCTTGCCACCAACTTCTTTTGCGTATTCGTCAAGCCTGATGGCAAGTTCGATCTCTGGAGCACCGCCACCAGCGACGATCTTTCCGTCCTCAACAATGTCCTTGACGACTTTGATGGCATCTTCGAGGGCTCTCTCGACTTCGTCGACAACGTGCTCTGTTCCACCCCTAATGAGGATTGTAACTGCCTTTGGATTCTTGCAACCCTCAACGAACACCATGTTCTCTCCTGCAACCTTCCTCTCCTCAACGAGCTCTGCATAACCTAAGTCATCTGGTGTAAGGTCTCTTACGTTTGTGACGATCTTTGCGCCTGTGGCTTTGGCAAGCTTCTCCATGTCACTCTTCTTAACTCTTCTAACGGCTAGGATTCCTGCCTTTGCGAGGTAGTGCTGGGCTAAGTCGTCAATTCCCTTCTGGCAGAAGACAACGTTAGCCCCTGTGGCAACTATCTTGTCGACCATTTCCTTGATCATCTTCTCCTCTTGCTCAAGGAATGCCTGGAGTTGCTCTGGGCTTGTGATTCTAATCTCAGCGTCTGTTTCAGTCTCTTTGACTTCAAGTGCTTCATTGATAAGTGCGATCTTGGCGTTTTCGACCTTCTTTGGCATTCCTGGGTGGACTCTTTCCTTGTCGATAACGACACCCTTAATGAGTTGAGTGTCCCTTACGCTTCCACCTTCCTTCTTCTCAAGCTTGATGTTGTCAATGTCCACAATGTACTTGCCATCAACTTCCTCTGCAACTAGTTTTACAGCCTCAACAGCAAGATTTGCAAGGTATTCTCTCTCTTCCTCTGCCGCTTTTCCAGTTATGGCGGTTGTTGCTGCCTTCACGAGTATCTCTTCATCCATCGGGCTAACATCCTTTGCAATGCTCTCAAGTACCTCCTGAGCCTTTTCAGCTGCAAGGGTGTAACCCTTAACGATTATCGTTGGGTGGATGTTCTGGTTAAGCAACTCCTCGGCTTTTCTTAAGAGCTCACCAGCGATGACTACCGCTGTTGTGGTTCCATCTCCAGCTTCCTTGTCTTGGGTCTTTGCAACTTCGACCATCATTTTGGCAGCTGGGTGCTGGATGTCCATCTCGTCAAGAATAGTTGCACCGTCGTTTGTGATGACTATGTCACC
>LGET01000222.1 GCA_001507935.1 Thermococcales archaeon 44_46 | reverse complement strand
CCAAGGGTTCTTTCTATTATGTTAAGGCTGTCTGCCTTTTCTATAAACTCCTCCAAGCTTGGCTTTGTGAAGGTATTTTTGTATTCACCAATCTCCTCTGGGAGAGTCATAGCTAGCCCTATAGATTTTCCCTTTTCCCCTTCAATAACAACGTAAGTGTATGGTAAAGCAAAAGAAAAGTCCATCAGCTTGAATTCCTCTTCAATCGCTTCCATTGCCCTCTCTTTTAACAGCTTCAGCATCATTTCTACTCCTCCAATCTTTTTAAACAGTATTGCCTAAAAAAGTTTGGTGGATAAAATGTGCAGGGTGCTGTTTGCAGTTGGAAATGGAGAAGCGATGAAAGACCTTGTAGATGCGCTGGTAAAATCCTCTGAAAATGACCTTTATAAAGTAGCATTAGGTAAGAGTCCCTCCCATAAAGATGGATGGGGATTCTTCTGGATGTCCAAAGACAAAGCCGAACATTACAAAACGATTAAACCCATTTTTGAGGATAAAGAAGGAGTTGAAAAGCTTTTAGACTCCTTAAAAGGTTTTGGAGTTTTATTGGCCCACACGAGAGCTGCAAGCCAAGGAAGTGTCAACCTATTCAATGCTCAACCGTTTTCTTATTCGTCTCCGAAGGGCTTTACATTTTGGTTTTACCACAACGGTGATCTGAGAAAGGATGAACTTATAAAAATGGCAGGGTTTGAGGAAGAAGAGCTTAAAGACGCCTCCGACAGCTATGTATTTGGCCTATATCTTTTGAGCAAATTGTCCTCATTTGAGGAAAGGGAGGTTCTTAACGCATTTAAAGCCGCCCTTCCCATAGTTAGGACCACGCTCAACACGGGCACCCTTTTAATAACTCCGGATGAGGTTAGGGGGTTTGTAACTGCCTACATGGTGGAGAAGAGAGAGAAAGACCCGCTGTACAGAAGATATTCACGCCTTTTAAAAGTTGAAGAAAAAGGTCTCTTTGCCATTGTATCTTCAACCTTTGAGCTCTATTCGTCCCTCCCCTTTGAAGAAATTCCAAACGGAAGGGCATTTTACACAACCATAGACTTAAAGGGGGAAAAGTTCGAGGTGAGGGAGCTCACCCTCTAAATTTTTTTATGAAGTTCGCCATCTTTACGGCATCGAGGGTCTCTTTAACGTCGTGGGTTCTTATTATACTGGCACCGTTCCATACTGCTATCGCTGTTGCACTTAAACTTCCGGCTAATCTTTCCAGCGGGTCTTTTCTTCCGGTTATGGCTCCTATAAACGACTTCCTCGATACTCCAACCAGGATGGGAAGCCCAAAGACCTTCAGTAGGTTCAGGTTTGCGATAACCTTTGAGTCCCACTCATACCATGGAGGATATTTAGGCCTTAGAAATCCAATTGCCGGGTCAATTGCTATTCTCTCTTTTTCAATGCCGTTTTTATATGCAATCTGGAGGCTCTCTTCGAGGGCATCAATGACTTCATGAACTGGATCTGTGAAGTTCTTTACTTCTTTATGGGCACAAACTATCACCGGAACATCGTACTCCTTGGCAACTTCTGCCATCCTTGAGTCTCCTTTGAGACCGGTAACGTCGTTTATGATGTCTGCTCCTGCTTTGATGGCTTCCTCGGCAACTTTTGCATTAGTTGTATCTATGCTTATTGGAACTTTAACATGCTCCCTGATGGTGTTTATCGCCCAGACGGCCCTTCTAATCTCTTCTTCTACGGGTATCTGAGTTTCTAAATACGGTGCCGTGGACTTCGCCCCAATGTCTATAAAAGAGGCCCCTTCCCTCACCATTTGAACTGCAGTTTCTATCAGCTCCTCCTCATTTTGCCTAACGCTTCCCTTATAGAAGCTTTCTGGGGAAACGTTGATAACTCCCATAATTTTTGGCTCATCTAAACTTACCCCTGCAAACTTCATGCTCTCACCGAAAAGTGTTTTAATGCCCACACTATAAAAATTTGGGGTGAGAAAATGTTAATCGAGACACCGAAGAGGTTGCACTTGGGTTTGATAGATCCTTCCGGATCATTGGGGAGGAGATTTGGATCACTTGGAGTTGCCCTTGAGGGAGGGTACAGAATAAGGGTAATGCCCCATGATAAGCTTGAAATAAGGGCAAGTGAAGAGGACACTAAAACAATACGCCATGCTGTTGATAAAATGAATCAGAAATTTACAACGGGATTTAACTACCTCATTGAGGTTGAGAAAGCCATCCCAAGGCACATCGGTTTAGGCTCCACTACTCAGCTAACGCTTGCCGTAGGATTGGGAATAGCAAGGCTTAACTCCCTTAGGATTGAAATCGAAGATCTGGCTCATCTTCTTGGAAGGGGAAAAAACTCTGGTGCTGGAATTTATGTCTTTAAGTACGGTGGGTTTGTGATAGATGGGGGAGTTAAGGATAAGGTTCCTCCCCTCATCATTAGGGAAGATTTTCCAGAGGAGTGGGGATTTCTCTTAATAATCCCGGAAGCAAAGAGGGGCTTTGACGAGGAGGAAGAAAAACCAATAATGCAGAGCGTGAAAGGGGAAAGCAACATAGCGGAGAAAATCTCCCACAGAGTTCTTTTGGGACTGTTGCCGGCGTTAAAGGAGAAAAACATCGAAGAGTTTGGAAAGCATTTGAGTGAAATTCAAAAACTCGTTGGGAAGCATTTTGAAGAGTATCAAGGTGGAGAGTTCAGAGAGGATGTTAAGCTCATCATGGAGTTCCTGAGTGAGAACACATACGGCTATGGACAGAGCTC